>JBFFSC010000233.1:0-1556 GCA_041572615.1 Sulfurimonadaceae bacterium | reverse complement strand
TCCACGGTGAACTTGAAAAAAGCATCCTGTGAATAGGTCGCGATATTCTGGATCGCTTCCGCATTGACACGCTTGCTCTCGCTCTCACCACTGTTGTTCAGTTTGACAGAAAGAGCGAAAGTACAGCGCTGGTAGACACGAAATTTCTCAAAATCGACATTAATGGCGCCATTGGTCTCAAAGGTAACACGATGCCCCTTGCCTAAAAGAAACTCGATAAAGGCGCCAAAAAGCTCATCATTGGCATAGATCAGAGGTTCACCTCCCGTCAAGACGATATCGGCTTTGATAGGAAGGGTGTAGGAGTTGTAGATGAAGATCAGTTTCTCCAGGGAGTCGATCTCGATCCACGTCGAACCGAAGTGTTTTCGATCGACTGCATAGACCGTATCACACCCAAGGACTTCGACGCCTTCAGGTGAGGTCTCGCTGCAGCCAAATCCCTCGCATTTCATATTGCATCCGCCAAAACGGAAGAACAGTGAAGGGGTCCCAACATATTTCCCCTCTCCCTGAATGGAGTAAAAATGCTCGACCAGATAGATCATTATCCGCCAGTCTCATAAAAAGCACGCGTTGAAGCTTCGCCGTCTACTTCACTCCAACGGTTCTTTTCCGGTTTTGTGCGGATGACCTCTTTAAGCACCAGGGCTGCTTCTTTGATATCTCCGCGTTTTACCGCATCATGAATACTCATCGCCTCATCAAAATAGAGGCAAGGGATAAGATGCCCCTCTGCCGTCAGACGGATACGGTTACACTTTGTACAGAAATCATCTTTATACGGCTCGATGATCCCGAAACGGTATCCGTCCGTGCATCTGTAATAGTGTGACGGCGATGTCGCATCAAAACCTTCATCCGTAAAGTCATATTTTTCAGCGATCAGGTTTAAGAGTGCGTCACTTTTCATCCCCTTGATATCCACATCGGCATGAACATTTTCCATGTATTCGATATAGCGTACCGTGATATCACGCTCTTTACAAAACTCCATCACATCAAGGATCTCGTTTTCGTTCATACCGATCATCGGCACCATGTTGACCTTAACTTTCAAACCGACTTTCAAGGCCTCTTCAAGACCTGCCAACACCTTCGCCAATACATCTTTCTTGGCGATCTTCTCTGCAACATCCGGGATAAGGCTGTCCACGGAGATATTGATCCGTTTCAGGCCCGCATCTTTTAACTTCTGTGCCGAACCCTGCAGTAGGTAGGCATTCGTTGTCATTGCCAGGTCGATCTCGGGACAATAATCATAGATCATCTTGATAAACTTGTCCAGGTCCTCACGTAAAAGAGGTTCACCCCCTGTGATCCTGATCTTGCGAATACCCTCATCAATGGCGACCTTCATAAAGAGGAAAAGTTCTTCAAACTTTAGAAGGTTCTCTTTTGGCACCCATGAAAATGGTTTTTCCGGCATACAGTATTGACATCTGAAATTACATCTTTCTGTGACAGAAACACGCAGATAATCAACCGTTCGGCCATAACTATCAACTAACATATATTTTCCTAATTGTACACACAATAACTATTTAACAAAGATT
>JBFFSC010000232.1:0-1645 GCA_041572615.1 Sulfurimonadaceae bacterium | reverse complement strand
GCTCTGTTCATTTCAGCTATCATCGATATTGTCTCGCCCTTTGGGATGATCTACGGATATGAGATATTTGCCTGGTTGAAGGTCCTGGCCTTTTGGAGTTTTGAGTTTCTGATGGGACTGCTTATACTTGTGCTCTTTCAGGCAGTCTTTTATAAAGACTCACCGTCTGAGTCTTAAGCACAGCCGCAGCCGTTGCCACAACTCTCGTCACTGCTTTTGGCAGTTGACTCAAGCGTCCAGTCATCTGTCGAGCCGCAACCGACATCACAACTCACGCCTGTACTGCATCCCGAGACAAAGGTGACATTGGGAGCCAACCTGATGACAAAGGTATCCCCTGCTCCGGGTTCGGAGTAAAAAGTATGTTTCCCACAGAACTCTTCGTTCATCAGCTCTTCCAGGATCTTTGCATACTGATACGCTTCCTGCTGGGTAGCGAAGCTGTTGTTATTGGTATATTCGCTCTTTTTAAAGCATGCACACTCTTTTTCCATCTGTACCGTAAACATTGGGCATTCCTCATAGGATATTGATGATGAAAGTATAATGATTCTAAGCCAAACAAGCCTGCATTAAAAAAAGTAGTTCTTGTTTCTAAAACTTGCTTTACCTTCAAACTATAAAAATAAAGATATTAGTGCACTTCAGTTCGCAAATAGATAAACGGCTTCATCATTAAAATGCTTTCTGTCTTGTTAAGCTCAAGCTCTTTTGTCAGGCTCTTAAACTCTTCGTTCATCACCATGTCCTTATCATTGGTCACGACTAGATAACCCACATTTTTCAGAGCATTCAAAAAAGAAAAAGCTTCTGCCTTGGGCATGACCGAGGCGGCCGTGGCATAAGCGTCAAGGTCACTGTTACTGCGGATGTTCGAGACAAGAGTGATGGAGGCAAAAGTCTTTTGCGACTCTCGTGTCTTCGGGTTGATAAGATGGTTGTAGTCTGAGTTCTTCACGTACCGTCTGTAGTTGCCACTTGTTGAGATAGCCGTATTGGGCTGATCCATTGTAAAATTTGCCAGAGTTCCGTCTGAGAATGGGTCCTGTATGCTCATCTTGCAAGTATGCAGACAAAAGATGTCACCACTAAGTGCAACGATACCCGCTGAGACACCCTTCTCTTTCAGGAGTGCGACTGCCTTGTCCACGCCAAATCCTTTGCCCATTCCACCCAGGTCGATTTTGACACCCTCATCTATCCATGCTTTCTTTGTAGTGATATGCAGGCCCTTGAAATCCACCTTGGCTTCAGAAAGTTCTTTTCGTGTAGGGATGCGTTCGTCTTCACCAAAATGAAAAAGTCCCTTGGTGATCGAACCGATGGTGATATCAAAATAGCCCTTTGTATCATGATAATATTCCTTTGAGAGAGAAAGTGCCTCGTAACTGTCTTGAGAGATCTCTACCTGACTATCACGGTTAAGACGAAATATCTCGGCATTCCTGTCATAGGAAGAAAGTGCCATCTCGACAGCTTACAGACTTTCAAAAGCGGCCCTGGAGTATTTGACATCCTCTTCTTGAAGGGTAATCGTCACATATGTCCCCATCATCACCTGTGTGCGAGGGACAAGTTCTTGTGCATGTGTGTAAGTGACAAAGAGAAAAACAGTAAAAAGAAGAAGACTTTTTCTCATCTACTC
>JBFFSC010000231.1:0-1695 GCA_041572615.1 Sulfurimonadaceae bacterium | reverse complement strand
GAACCGGACTTCACTCCGCTTCGTCCATTCAGGCATCCCCACCATACCTCGACCCCTTCAAGCATCTTTGGCGGTGGCTCATCCGGTGCACGAATCGGAGAGATCGGCCTGGCCCATGGTGGGATTCTTTTCTTTGATGAACTCCCCCATTTCCCAAAGAACATCCTTGAAGCTTTACGTGAACCACTTGAGGATAGGCGTATTATGATATCACGCGTCAACACCAAGATAGAATATCCGACCGATATCATGTTTGTCGCAGCAATGAACCCATGCCCATGTGGAAACCTCTATCATCTACAGAAAAGCTGCCGCTGTTCCGACCTGGAAATTAGACGTTATAAGAACCGCCTTTCAGAGCCTTTTCTTGACAGAATCGATATATCTGTTCAGATGCAACCCAGCCGCAGTGATGACAAATCAAGCCTTACATCTGCCCAGATGCATGCCATGGTCTTTGAAGCCTTGAAACTCCAACATGACCGGGAACAGGAAAAACCCAATGGAAAACTTAATGATGAAGAGATTAAGAGGTTCTGTACTCTTACACCTGAACTCCAAGAAATACTCCGCCAGGCCAGTGAAAATTTTGGACTAAGCTTTCGTTCTGTCAACAAGGTACTGAAAGTCTCTAGAACGATAGCCGACTTGTCTAACACCCAGGAGATAGCAAAGGAACACCTCTTGGAAGCACTTTCATATCGAAAAAGGTAGACCTTAGTATTTAACGCGCATCTCCTGTTCGATTGCCATTTTTGCCTCAACAATCTCAAGACTCTGCTCATAAGCTTTTTTCAGTTTGTATTTGTAGGTTTGGGAAACCTGCCTGTCATAGGACTGAATGACCTCTTTATAGGTTTTGATAAATTCATTGATAAGCTCAGCGGTCTCCAGCGATATCCTGTTGTTGCGTGCGATAGCAAGCACCAGGTCAAACCCCAGCTTTAATTCTTCGGACATGGTTTCGATGCGAAACTCATTGGAATGTATGAAACGCTCCAATATGGCTGCCATTCCAGCATCAGTGCAAGGGAACTCTTTGTTGTGATTATAGATGTAGACCTTCATCTCTTCTTTTGTCCACGTCGATATCACAGATCTCATGGCTGCGATCTTGCGTTCACGTTCACGCTTACGTTCATAATGACTTTTGTGCTGTTCTGAGAGGTTAACTAACATATGAAATTGTACATCATTTTTGATAAAAAGTGTGCAACTCTTCTAAGGTGTTTTTGTATAAAAAGAGAGTGGATGAGAGTATTGAACATGGACATAAAGGCATAAACCCCTATGTCTGTCTGATATGTGACCTTAAAAAGTAGAGACGACCCATTGCGTGATGAAGAAACCGCCCACAACAAGCCAGATAAACATGCTTCCTGCGGTATATACAGGAGCCAGTCCGAGTCCTTTGAACTTTGCAAAACGCGTTCCCATACCCAGGGCTGTCATCGCCATTGTCAATAAGAATGTATCGACAATGTTAATATCCTCAATGATAGTCTTGATCATCGACGCCGTCTCTTCAGGAGCACTTAACGTATAACCGTGAATCAAAGAGTTTATCCCGGCCACCCCAATAAAATAGACAGCGAACCAAGGGATGACAAGCTTAAGTTTACTACCCTCACCGCCCGACTTTTTAGCGCTGTACGAAAGGATCAGACCCAAGATGATCAACATCGGTGCTATCAT
>JBFFSC010000230.1:0-1822 GCA_041572615.1 Sulfurimonadaceae bacterium | reverse complement strand
CAGAGCCAAACGTGCTTTCAGCACAGCAATCGGTGATTTCAATTCGTGCGCGGCTTCCTTAAACAGCTCCTGTCTCTGCTCACATAGGTTCTCATTTCTCTTGATCAATGACTAGATGGCATTGCGAAGGTTCTTTACCTCATAGGTACCATTACACACAGGTGTTATACTCATATCTTCCTGTTGTGAAGTACAAAAATCGACCAGACAATGCAATGACCTGAACTGAGACCGGATATACAGAAAAAAAGCACCGGCCAGTATGATATAGATAATGATAAAAAGCGCGAAGGTACTTAAGGTAAAGTGCATGACTTTTTTGTTCAACAGCTCACGGCTGCATGAAAGGTACAGATACTCTTTATCAGCGAGCTTTTCATAGGTACTGATACGATCTGTTTCATACTCGGGCAATTGCGACAATCTCTTGATCTTCATATCATCAAAAAGGTTTCCGTAAGCACTCTTTTTGACCTCATTGGAAAAAAAGTCCATCTCCTCATGATGCAGACCAAAATCAAGATGCTCACGTGCAATATCTGAAAGCATCAGTCTTAAAGCACCCTCTATATTGGCTTCGAGTTCCTTTTTATAACTAAACGAGATATAGACAAGGGTAAAACTCATCGCCATAAGTGTGCTTAGAAGAAAAAAACGAACGATATTTGACTGCATACTAGATCTCAATGACATACCCTCGTGTTTTGATGGTCTTGATCAAATCTACCGGAAGTTTTTTACGGATATGGGCGATCGTGACCCGTATCGTACTTGAAGCGACCTCTTCGGGATGGAGATACAGGGCATCAAGAAGTTCATCCCCCGAGAGGATCTTGTTCCTGTTCTTCAGCAGATAGAAAAAGAGATCATTCTCTTTTTTACTCAGGTCAATACTCTCTCCTTCATAGGTGATTGTATTAGCGACAAGGTCACATACCATCCCATCAACTTCAACCGTATTATGAACATTCTGCCGTCTTGAAAGTGCATATATCCGTGCGACAAGCTCATCATTGTCAAAAGGCTTTTCCAGATAATCATCAGCGCCGACATTCAAGCCGTCGATCTTATCCGATACCGTTCCGTAGGCAGAGACAACAATTACACCGGTCAGAGGGTTCTTCTGCTTGATCTTGGCTACAAGCCCCAGTCCGACATCAAACCCATCGATGTTCCTGTCTAATAAGACGACATCATAGTCATAACGATCGATGTATGCTTCTGCTTCAGAAACATCCTGTACACAGTCTACTCTAAATTCCAAAGAGAGATATGTGCTTACCAGTTTTGCAATGTCTCTATCATCTTCCAACATCAATACCCGCATCAATCACCTTACAAGTTTAGTTAAATAAAAAAGTCCGAACAAGAGAGGCTGATGAATGAGATATATCAGCAGAGAGTGCTGTCCCATCAAAGCCACTCGTCTTGTGAACTGGTTTTGCCTGACCTTCAGCCCAAAAAGCTTTTTGTCCATTACAAATACACCGATAAGCACAACGGAAAACCAGGGCGTAAAGCTGACGACGTCGACCGTATAGGCTGGGATACCCCAATATCTGACACTATAATCAAACAGAGGATCCAACGGATAAAAACCCATGATATAACTTGCCCCGATTGCTATCCCGACAACCAAGGCTATCCGAGGGACTCTTATGAATGGAAGGACACAGACCAAAGCAAAGGCAATAAAATGTATCACACCAAAATAGATCCACTGTTGAGGAAAGACAAAATAGCTTCCGACTGATATCATGACAGAGACAAATAACAGTCTCACCACCGTCTTGATCAGTTTATCATATCGTATACCATCGAT
>JBFFSC010000229.1:0-1903 GCA_041572615.1 Sulfurimonadaceae bacterium | reverse complement strand
TTGACTTTGATGACACGCATGTCAAACTTCTCCTCCATCCATTCATAGGCACGTTTGTCCGAACGGATTCCGTAACCGCCGATATAGACATTGTCATACAGATGCTTCAGCTCCGCCTCCCCTTCAAAATGGAATGGTGGGATAGCCGTATTGTAGCCCATCTCCTGAAAAAAGGACTCGCCGACCTGTGTCTCGGGGATACGTACCTCCGAGCTGTAGTTGGAAAGGATGACCGTATTGTGATCAGGCAGGTGATCGAGCACTATCCCGAGGTTTGCCGTATAGACAAGGTCCTGCAAGCCTTGAAGATGCGGTGTTGGCAGCAGGTAGACGACCGACTCGGATGCAAGAAAGTTATACAACTGCATGAATTGGTTCACTGCTTTTTTGATATCGATATGACGCTCACTCGGCTTGAGCTCTTCCATCCAGACATTATTGGGTGTCCCGGCCTGTAACGAAAAGGGCACATTCAACAGATATGCCGGCCGCTCCAGGCTCGTCGGGTTAAGATCGGGTAAGGCGACCGAATCTCCCGACAAAATGCTTTTTCTCATGTTATAGACTAACATTGTAACTCCTTCTGCTCTCTTTTACTGACCTTGACGATCGGATCGACACCGGCTTCAACATGCATGCCGGGTTCTAAAAGAGGTGTAAACGTATACGCTTCAGAAAGCGGGATGATCAGGTCCACCTGCGAACCGTAACGTATCTGCGAAAACCGCTGGTTCTGTGAAAAGCTCCGGTTCTGTTTGAGGTTAAACGGGGTGATACAGTCCACATCATAATCAGCGATCTGAAGAATATAGTACTCCTGCTCCAGCTCCATACTAAAGACCGTGTTGAGAACACGCTGGTTATTGAACAGATACTCAGCATTGGCGACATTGGGCAAGACCGCATCGATCAACTCTTTCTCGATATCAAGCATCGGAAAGTTATGGCTGTTAATAGGGTCAAGCTCTTCATAACGCAGACGCCCGCTAAAGGGGATTCTGTTGACATGGACATCGTAGAAGGTCATAAAGATACCAATGACCAGACTTCTTTTGTCATATTCCTCTTTACGCATCGCATCCTGCAGTGAATACGATCGGCCTTTGATATCGACGATAGCGGCATCAGGTTCCACGACATCGGCATAGAGGATGATACCATCAGCCGGCGCAAAGAAAAACGAACTGTCCGCATAGATCCCGCGGTTGGGGTCACGGAAAAAGTACCGTTCAGACAGCCACCGCATGGGCTTGTCTTTGACCTGAGCGACATCTGTATCGACCCATTCGCGTAGTGTCTTTGCCATCTTGTGAATCTCTTCTTTCTTCGTTTATATATCTATTCTATCACCCTTATTTTAAGAGAAACCTGACAAATACAAGAGAGCTGTAAAATACTATTGATAGAGGGGATTTTATGTTTAAAAAGGGATGTCAGGGGATTCTCTGAAATCTCATCCCCTGCTGTTTTTTTCTTCCGAGCAAAGCAGTCAATCTACTCGTCTACCGGCTCAAACTCTTCCTTCGGCTCTCCGCAATCGGGGCATACCCAATCATCAGGCAGGTCTTCAAAGGCTGTTCCCGGAGGAATGTCTGCCTCCGGATCACCCAAAGCCGGATCATAAATATAATCACATGTCGGACATCTGTACTTTTTCATATTAATCTCCTTACTGCATAAACAGAAGTAGCTGCTGGCCAATCCTGCGCTTGATAATCTATATTGTAAATCAGTCAATATTAATTTTCACGATAGCTTCACAATTAGTTTTTACTATTAGACATCTTAAAAGATAAGGAGTTCAAGATGAAAACTTTAACAAAACTATTTTTACTAGGTGTACTTTTAGGAAGTATCGGTTCATCAGCGTTGATGGCTGATGTAAAAAAAGGTCAAAAGTATT
>JBFFSC010000228.1:0-2035 GCA_041572615.1 Sulfurimonadaceae bacterium | reverse complement strand
TGCCGAAAGAGTTGACTTTTTAAAGACACAAGTCGATGAACAGCTGGAGGAGATAGCCCAAAACCAGGAGATATATAAGCGTTTTCTTGACAGGGTCAATGCCCCCGAAAAGATAGACAAGCTTATCCTTTGGATACTTTTGATGTCTAATGAGGATATTGTCGATGAGTACATAGACGAGTATGGCAAAAGTTTCAGAGAGATCATTCCGGTGAGCGATCTGGCGGACCTGTTGATCTATACTATTCATCTGAAAAAGATTCAAGATGTTGAGTTGGATGGGTTTGACTATCTCATGGATTACGAACATGCCGGTATCGATGAGATGGATCAATATGCTTTTACCAATGTCCTTCTCTATATCGAAAAGTCAAAACAGCCCGAGATTCAGTTCTGATCTGCCAGTCAGTGGATCACTGACTGAATTATGAAGAACAGCTCACATGCGACACCCCGGCAATGTCGAAGAGGTGTGAAGGCTTCTCTTTATAGTATTTCTCTTCTATCTCTTTCGACTGCTCTGCATAAGGGTCTGTCATTACCTCCTGCAGCTCATGGATGAGCGAATAGTCACCTTGTTCAGCAGCCTTATAGGCAGGGACGAGAAACCACTCCCTCAAGGTGTATTTCGGGTTTGTCTGTTTCATCTGTTCAGAGAGTTTCTCATCAGACTCAGGTGTCCCCGCATTGACAAGTGATCTCCACTTTTTCAACCACTGCGCCCATCTCTCTCGGAGTTTCTCATCATAGATCGCATCACCATAAAAGCTTTTGACAAGAGGTTCGATGTCCTCGGGTACATGAGAGAGTTCACGGAAGAAGATGGTGTAATCGACTGAGGTCTCTATCATCAGTACGACAAGTTCATTGAAGAGTTCTGTATTAAATGTCTCCACTCCAAGCTTCTTGGACCACATTTTTATCATACGTGCCTGCATCACCCTGGAGAAGCTGCTTTTGATATCATGAAGCTGCTCCAGCTCCTTCTCGTGTGAGCCAAGCAGCGGCAGCAGGGCCGTGCAAAACATTTGAAAGTTTCGCTCTGCGGCTACGGGTTGATTAAGAAAGGAGAAATGTACACCACCGCCTGTCCATGGCTGATATCTCGGATCGAACATATCAATAAACCCGAAAGGACCGTAATCAAGGGTGAAACCGCCCAGGGCTGTGTTGTCGCTGTTGAAGTTACCCTGGCAGTAGCCTACACGTATCCAGTCTGCTACCAGTGCTGTCAGACGTGAGCGAAACTCCTGTGCAAGTAAGACCACCTTTTCAGCGAGGGGCAGGTTCTGATCGATCACTTCGTTGTATTCACGGTCAATTATATGCAAGACGATCTGTTCGAGTTCTTTCATCGCCTTGGGGTGCTCGTTTTTACGGGCACGGCGGCCGAAAAGTTCGAGTTGACCTACACGCAGAAAGGAGGGAGCGACACGTGTGGTGATGGCAACGTCCTCTTCTATCATCACTTCGGGATCCTTTGAATAGGACCCTTGTGTAAACCATGGTCTCTTCACCTTCTCAGTTTTAGAGGTGTACAGTGTCAAGGAGCGTGATGTCGGAACACCAAGTGCGTACATATGCTCCTGTGCCAGGAATTCACGGATGCTTGAACGCAGTACCGCACGACCGTCGGCTCCTCGACAGTAAGGCGTTCTGCCGCCTCCTTTAAGCTGCATCTCCCATCGCTTACCGTTTATGACGGCTTCGAGGATGGAGACAGCACGGCCGTCACCGTAACCGTTTCCCGTACGAAAAGGGCATTGATCATAATATTCCGTCCCGTATATGGAGAGTGCATACCCTGTAGCCCACCCCTGTTTGCGTAAAGGCTCAGGCAGTTGAGAAGTGTCTCCTGAAAACATGCGCATAAAATCATCGGATGTTGCCAGGTTGTCGTCAAAGCCCAGTTCCTTAAAGAAGGTATTGCTATGGGCAATGTAGTGCGGTGTGTCGATTGGTGTCGGGTTTACAGGGACATAATGCCCGCTGAAGACCTGTCTTGGTGCGTGGTCTATTCCGTCTGCTCTGGCAT
>JBFFSC010000227.1:0-2047 GCA_041572615.1 Sulfurimonadaceae bacterium | reverse complement strand
GGCTGTAATGTCGTCTTTACTTCCAAAGAAGAGAAGAAAGAGCGCTATATCGACTATCTTTTCAGAGAGATGGACATCCTAAAAGAGCACCTGGATACTTCTCGTAAAGTGATGCAACTGCACTTTGGCGGGGGTACACCGACATTTTTCTCGGCGGAACAGCTGGGACGTATCATTGCAAAGATCAAAGCAACTTTTCCCAACTTCCTTGAGGATGCCGAGGTCTCTTGTGAGATTGACCCCCGTTTCCTGGACGAGCCACAGATGAAGCTGATGGTAGAGAATGGCTTCAACCGTGTCAGTTTCGGTCAACAGGATTTTGATGGGAAGGTACAAGAAGCCGTACACCGGATCCAGCCTTATGACATCACCAAAAATGCTGTCGATCTGGCACGTAAATACGGTATCGAGAGTATCAATGTGGATCTGATCTACGGGCTTCCTTTTCAGACCTTCGAGACCTTTAAGAAGACACTGGAGTTGACGCTGACGCTTGATCCTGACCGTTTGGCCGTCTTTAACTATGCACATGTTCCTTGGTTGAAAAAGACCATGCGCAAGATCGACGAGACGACACTCCCTCGCCCGGATGTCAAGCTCAATATCCTGAAATACACGATAGATTTTTTTCAGGAAAACGGTTACAAGATGATCGGGATGGATCACTTCGCGAAACCCGAGGATGAACTCTTCCTGGCCATTGACAAGGGTGAATTGCACAGGAACTTTCAGGGGTATACGACCAAAGGCGGTGCAGACCTTATCGGTATCGGAATTACCTCGATCGGTGAGGGAGTGGACTATTACGCTCAGAACTATAAAGAGATGCATGAGTATGAAGAAGCTATCGATGCAGGAAAGCTTCCGTTTGAGCGCGGTATCGTGCTGAATGAGGATGATAGAATACGTCAATTTGTAATTATGGAACTAATGAGTAATTTCAAGCTAGATATCAAGCGTTTTGAGTCATTATACGACTTCAGTTTTAAAGCGTATTTTTCAGATGAGTTGAAAGCACTCAAAGAGTTTGAAGAAGCTGACCTGGTCACTATCAGTGATGAGAAGATCGAAGTCTCACCGACAGGAACGATGTTGATACGAAATATCGTCATGCCGTTTGATGCCTATATGAAAGCACACGCGAGCAGTTCGAAGACCTTTTCAAAAACCGTATAAATCCGTGAAAGAAGTTTAATAGAAGATGAGTAAAGCAAAAACAGCAGAAGATATATTTAATTTTGCAGAATTTACAGACCCATGTGTCAAATGTGCGAAGTGTGTGCCTGTATGTACGATTCATAATGTCAATGCCGATGAGGTAACGAGTCCAAGGGGGTTTCTTGATCTGCTTGGTGCATACCAGAAAGGCAATCTCGAACTGGACAAGAATGCCAAGGATATCTTCGAGAGCTGTTTCTTATGTACTGCCTGTGTAGAAGTCTGTCCAAAATCACTTCCGACTGATATGGTGATCGAACAGGTCCGTTCCGATATCGCTGACAAGTTCGGCATCGCCTGGTTCAAACGCCTTTTCTTTTACCTGTTAAGACACCGTACAATCATGGATATCATGTTCAAACTGGGGTATGTCTTCCAGACCTGCGGTTTCAAGATCAAAGAAGAGCAGTCATCATTGTTACCGCGTTTTTCTCTGCCTATCATAAAGAAAGACAGATTGCTTCCGGCGATGAGCAAGACCTCGTTTCTTAATAAATACCCGGAAAACATCGATAATGGCGGTGACAGGAAAGTCGCTATCTTTATCGGTTGTCTGGCAAACTATAACTATACGAATATCGGTGATTCTCTGGTCAAAGTCCTTCAGGAGCTTAAGATCAATGCCTTTTTGGCGAAGGGCCAGAAATGCTGCTCAGCCCCGGCATACTTTACGGGTGATTTTAATACGGTTGATGCTTTGGCAAAAGAGAATATTGAGTACTTTGAGACCTTTATCGATGATGTTGAAGCGATCATCATCCCTGAAGCGACCTGTTCGGCGATGATCAAGATCGATTATGAACACTATTTCCATGATCAGCCTGAGTGG
>JBFFSC010000226.1:0-2137 GCA_041572615.1 Sulfurimonadaceae bacterium | reverse complement strand
TCAAAGTATGACACAGTGCCATACCAAAGGGGATTAAAACTTGTAGCGAAGTGTCAGGTAAGCTGTGGTCCCCGGTCCGCCTGGTGTCTCATGGATATTGCGTCTGACGGGTTCTGGATAAGTATACTCTTCATCAAAGATGTTTTTGACAGCTATCGTGCCCTCAAAGGGAAAGTTGGTGTAGGTCACTACAAGATTAGTCAGGTTGTAGTGATCGATGGACCCGCTTGTCCCATCTTGAAGGACGTAATCCTTGGAACTGATATATTGATCAGACAGGGTCCCACTCCACTTCTGGTTAATATGATACGTTAACATGGCATTGGCGGTATAGTTCGCGATAAAGGGTGAATCGTCATCAAAACCGGGCTGAAGATACTCGATCGTCTTGTCTTCACCGTTAGAATAGGATGCATTTAGAATCATCTCAAAAGATTGGTTCAGGATTGACTTCCATTCCGCTTCAATCCCGTACATGTTGCGTCCGGGTGCATTAAAATACTCTGTTGTACCACCACCAGCCGGACGCCGCGTGATCTCATTTTTCAGCTCGAGATAGTAGAGTGTGACCTGCAGCTGATTGTTTTTATTTATGGCAGAGTCAAGAGCAAGCTCGTAGTTCTTGGCCTCTTCACGTTTCAAATTGATGTCTCCAAAAGTGAATCCGGGTACATAGACATATTGTTCAAGAAAGACGGGAGTCCTGAACGCCTCACTGTAAAGGGCTTTGATATAGGTGTCTTTAGCTGCTTTATAGGTCAAGCCCAAACGCGGGACAATTCCGCTGAAGCCGACGATGTCATTGTCCTCACCCCTGATCCCAGCTATCCCGACCCACTCTTCGTTAAAGCGGTATTTTACCTGGGCATAGCCTGCATAGGTCTGTGTGTGTGGCGATACAGTGAACCCCCCGTAATCATTTCTTGTCCCATCACTGTCAAAGATAAAGTCCAAGGAGGTGGACTCATCATATTCGCCCGTCATACCGACGATATAACTGAAGGCGTTATTGACCTTCTTCTTGTATTGAAGTTCGGCAGAGTAGCGTTGTACAGTGTTGTACATGGTCGTCTCAGTAGAGGACGTCCTGCCTGCGACAGGAGTACCTGCAGTACCCGCAGGAAAAGGAAACTCACCGGCATGAAAAACTTTGTCGGCATAGTCGTAGCGTATCCAGAGATTGAGTTGGCCATCGTCGATGGTAAAGTTTTTATTCACATCAAGATAGAAAGACTCCTGCTCATTGATCCCATTGAGCCATATCCATGGGTTAAAACCAAAGCGTGCGTCTTCATGTTTGGAGTAAGCTGCATTGATCGTCCAGGTCTTATCATGGATATCCAAGAAGAGGTTAGTCAGGTTGTCTTGATAGTTCATATTGACGATGTGCGGAGCACCAGCGACAAGATTTCCAGGATTTTCGGCAACTGTCCCTCCATAATTGTATCCTCTGTCTTTTTGGACGCTTCCGCTGAGTGTCATGTTTGCGTTGTGTAGATTGAAGTTACCGTAATAGTGATCATGACTGCCTGTGCGGGCAGTGATTTGATTGGGATTTTCGATACCCTGTTTGGTAATGATATTGACTACTCCGCTGACAGCATTTGTTCCGTACAATGAAGAGGCAGGACTGCGAACGACCTCAATACGTTTGATCGCTTCTATCGGGATAAATTCTGTATGTCCGGATCCAAAAAGACGTTCATAGGAGGGGTGTCCATTGATCATAAAAAGGGCTTTGTTGTTGAACAGACCAGGTGTGACACCACGGAAGGTGACAACGCTGTAGCCCATATAAGTCTCGTTGACGACAATACCAGGGAGGAAGCTTAGAGCTTCGTAGATATTTTGCACGCCCCACTCTTTAAGTTGTTTGGCCGTGATGACAGAGACGATGGCCGGGGTCTCGAGAAGAGATTCTTTTTCTTGGGAGGCTGTTGTGATTTCGACATTCATTAACTCTTCCAAAGAGAGCTCAAAGAGGGTGTCCAGTTCGGGTTCTTTTGCAAACAATAAGACTGAACAGCACAAAGCGATGACAGTGAACCTTCTCATTGAATCCCAACCCCCATATTAATGTTTATTAAGCAGAGTAACAGAGTTTTTTTTAAATAAAAGTTAATAAATAAAAGTTATA
>JBFFSC010000225.1:0-2241 GCA_041572615.1 Sulfurimonadaceae bacterium | reverse complement strand
GTTACAGATCACTTCAATGTCAAGGTCGATCAGCTCCGTACCAACTATCGGAGTGAGAAGGAGGTCGTTGAGTTTGTTAATGATGTCTTCATCGACAAGATAAAGGGCTATGTCCCGCAAGAGGTCAGGGATGGCGCAACTAAAGGGTATGTAGAAGTCATCTTTAATGATGAGGTACTCGACACGATGATCTCTACGGTCAAAGTCCTGATTAATAAGGGGGCTGACCTTAATGAGATTGCGATATTGACAGCGACGAATGCCGACGGTGCCAAGGTGGAAGAGCTTTTAAAGGCGGAGAACATAGAGGTTGTCACGGAGACGACATCAAAGCTGATCAATCAAAAGAGGATCAAGGCATTGATAGAGTACCTAAAGTACTCCTACTTCAACAAAGAGATATATAAACGCAACTTCTTTGCACTCATCGGAGAGGAACCGCGCAAACTCTATCCCTGTGATGTGAACTCTCCTGACCTGAGTACAGAGCTTAAAAAAGTCATTGAGCAATACAGGCTTTATGATGGGGATATGAACATCTTTAGTTTCTTGGAGAAACTCTCAAACTATAAAGACATTGAAGCTTTCCTGTTTGAGTATGAACGTCTTGATGCGAGTGCTGCACAAAAAGAGCTTAACGGCATTAGAGTATTGACAGTGCACAAGTCCAAAGGGCTGGAGTATGAGCATGTTGTTGTACTGGACAGGCTTGGTCGCAGCTCATCTGACAAGAGCCCGATCATCTATGAATATGAGGGTATCCATCTGCAAAACGTCTATCTTCGTATGACAAAACGCGCCAGTCTGGATAGAGAGTATGCAGCTGCTTTGGATAAGGAAAAAGGGCTTGCGAAAGAGGATGAGCTCAATGCGCTGTATGTTGCATTTACACGTGCTAAAGAGAGTCTTTTTATCATCCACAAATCAAAAGACTCCAAGTTTGAAGAGCTCTGTCTGAGTGAGGGGGTTCACGGGGAGCTGCAACTGATCTCAAAGCCAAAGGTCGTTGAAGCCAAACGACCTGCGCTTGACTTTAGAGACCTCTATTATGGAACGCAGGCAGATCTTCTCTCAGAAGAAAAACGACAGGATGAAGACCATGCGGCGATCGAGTTCGGACTGGCTTTGCACTATACCCTTGAGATGATCTCTTCGTTTAATGAGAAAGATATCCATGCCGCTTTGTCAATAACACGAAACAAATTCGGTGCCACCTTGAGCGAAGAGGCATTTGTCTCTATACAAAGGCGTATCAGGCATCTGGTGAAGCATGATGAGTTTTTACAATTGGCTCAGGGAAAGGTCTACAAAGAGAAGGCCATCTCCTACAACAAAGAGCTTCGCTATATTGACCTGCTTATTGAAGGCAAAGAGGAGTGGGTGGTTATAGATTACAAGTCGTCAATCAGTCATTCACAGTCACACTTGAAACAGGTAAACTTCTATAAGAAAGCAGTTCGAGAGATCACGGCACAAAATGTCAAGGGATATATCTGTTATCTTTTGGACGAGGGTGTAAAACTCGTCGAAGTATGATAGCTTATCTAAAGAGGCGTCAAGAAAGTATTTAAGAAATTGATGTACAATTCAAGATATACCTAGCAGGAAAAGCAATGCAGAGATCTCATCTACTTATACTATTTTTTGTCCTGGTAAGTAGAAAAAGTTAATCTTCTTAATAAAACGTTCAATAAATTGAATATGTCTTTTATATGAAGCTTGGGTAGACTTATTACTACAAAAAGGGAGTAGATATGAAACAATCATTATTAGCATGTCTTTTGATAGCAGTATTGGCATGTAGTGTTCACGCTGCAGAGGAACACCATTCAGAGTTGGCAACACATACAGGAGTCTATTTTGAGCCTAAAGTCATCGTGACAATGGGTGAGACGATTGCACACGGAACTTCAACACTTGACGGTGACACAGGTTACGGTGTCGGGTTTGACCTGGGTTATTCATTCAGCGAGAACTTCGCACTTGAGCTTGACGGAACGTACACAGAGGCAGATGTGACAGAGACGGATGAACTTGGTGACAAGCTAACAGACAAGGCTTCGTTTTACACGTATGGAGTAAATGCCGTTTTATCGTATCCGCTTCATAACCACTTTATTCTCCTGGGAAAACTTGGTTACGGCTACGAGCATGAAGACCTGGGAGACCTGGGAATCAAAGGTTCAGAGCATGGTGCTGCCTGGGCAGCGGGTATTGAATACTCATTCAATCCACATGTTG
>JBFFSC010000224.1:0-2252 GCA_041572615.1 Sulfurimonadaceae bacterium | reverse complement strand
GCACCTAAATACAAGGTCATTCTTCAAGTCGTAATACGCGGTGCCAAGACGGGTATCTTGACCGGCGTACTGCTTGGCGTAGCACGTGTTTCAGGGGAAACGGCACCCCTTCTGTTTACATCCTTTAATGACAACTTCTTAAACACCGACCTCAATGAGCCTATCGCTTCACTGACCGTAACGATGTTTAACTATGCGACCAGCCCTTATGAAGACTGGCAGAAACTTGGATGGGCGGCAGCATTTATTCTGTCGATGTTTATCCTCGGCCTAAATATTTTAGGTAGACTACTATTAATCAAAAGAAAGAGAAAATAAATCATGCCAACTATTATCGATATTCCTGAAGAAAAAGCGATCCAGGTCAATAATTTTGAATTTACCTATGCCGGTGTCAGTGAGCCCAACCTAAAAAATATCACGATGCCTATTGCAAAAAACAGAGTAACCGCGCTTATCGGACCATCAGGTTGTGGTAAAACGACACTGCTTCGTTCTTTTAACCGTATGCATGATCTATATCCGGGTAATACCTACTCAGGTGAAATCATGTTTGAAGGACGCAACATTCTTCAAGAAAAAGAGGATATGATCAAGCTTCGCACACAGATCGGTATGATCTTTCAAAAACCGACTGCCTTTCCGATGAGCATCTTTGATAACGTTGCCTATGGAATGCGCCTTAAAGGGATTAAAAACAAGACCGAACTTCAAGACCGCGTCGAAAAAGCCCTGAAAGACGCTGCGATCTGGAAAGAGACCAGCAATCGTCTTAAAGATGATGCAAACGGCCTTTCAGGCGGTCAGCAGCAACGTCTGTGTATCGCCAGAGCAATTGCTGTTGAACCGGAAGTCCTTCTTTTTGATGAACCGACTTCTGCACTTGATCCTATCTCTACGCAAGGGATCGAAAAACTTATCATCGAGCTCAAAGAGAAGGTCTCTATCCTGATCGTTACACACAATATGCAGCAGGCTGCACGTGTTTCTGACTATACCGGATTTATGTATCTGGGTGATCTTATCGAACTTGGGAAGACGGAAGAGCTCTTCGTAACGCCGGCTGAAAAGCTGACGGAAGAGTATATTACTGGTAAGTTTGGTTGATTTTATCTGATTAAATTGCTTTTTTCACTGCCGGTACGTGAGAAAGTACCGGTCTTTCTAAAAATATTTATTTTGTGTAGGCGTCTATTGCCGCTCTAAATGCATCCAAGTGGTTATAAGAACCTGCTTTCAGATTTTCAAATACCTTCACGACATCTGCCGGCATTCCTTCAGCTGCATGTTCCAAATCATCAATATCTGTGATCTCGATATATTCACCGACTTTCAGTCCATCAAGTTCTGATTTGACACCTTCAGCGACCAAGGTATCATAAAGCTCCTGTAGAACCGGAACAACATACTCACCGACATTCGTTTCATCTATATTGGAGATATCTACGCCATATTTCTCACATAACATTTGTGCACTGTCAATATGCTCCTGTTCAGAAAGTTGAATATTGGCAAATGTACTTTGCTCCGGATAGAGCTCACCAAGCGTAATGTACGCATCACGTGCCACTTTCTCTTCCTGATAAATAAAAAGCAGTGTATCTTTCTGCTCCTGTGTCAATTCAGTCGATGTACTTATAGTTGTTTCTGTATTATTACTTCTTTTACCGTTTCCTGCTGCTACTGCCGATGTTGCCATAAGCACTGCTGCCAATCCTGCTATAGTTAAACTTTTTAACATGGTGTAATCCTTTTATTAAGTTCTGAAAAGTATAGTGAAACTGTGTTAGTCAAACGTTAGCAATAAATAATAAATTCTTATCTCATGAAGACACAAGACTTCTCTATTGCTTCAGGATAAAAAGTGTTGATTGGAAGAGAATAAACCAGGAGATGGATTGTAATAGAAGGGACTACTGATCTAATCGATTTGTCGTCCTGCCATGTAGTCTATCTTCCACTCTTTGGCATGTACTGAAGTGTAGAGCTGTTTTTTCTTGCCATCTTCTTTATAACGGACAATGGCACGGCTTTTTCCAAGCGCTTGTGTAGCAAGATCGGAAATATTCTTTGGTGAAGCGTTCTGTAGTTTTTTACGAACAGCCTCTTCTACTTGTCTGTTGATCTCTTCACTACTTCCATATTGCTTCAGCACACTATGAAAATTCTTGTCCTTCAGAGCTACAGAAAGCGCATAGATCTGAATCGTCTCGTCATACGAATCTTTGACCATCACTTTTTTTAGAAGTTCG
>JBFFSC010000223.1:0-2270 GCA_041572615.1 Sulfurimonadaceae bacterium | reverse complement strand
GTAAAGGCACCTTTCTCATGTCCAAAGAGTTCACTTTCCAAAAGGGTCTCGCTGATCGCAGCACAGTTGAGTTTGATGAGCGGACCGTTTTTTCGATTGGAGAGGTTGTGTACGGCGGTTGCGATAAGCTCTTTACCGGTACCGGTTTCACCACGCACCAATATCGTTGCATCTGATGGTGCGACCGTCTCAAGCATACTGAAGATCTGTCGCATCTTGGTACTTTTACCGATGATGTTTTCAAACTTGTATTCACTGAGGGCCTGCTCTTTATAGTAGGTCTTGAGTTCGGTCAGTTCCTCTTTCTCTTTGGTGAACTTCCTTAGTGTCGCCAGTGTGCCTCCAAAGAGTGAACCGACGATAGTGAGCATCCTGACGATGTCATCAAAGTTCAAGATGGAGTTCTCCTCGATATTGGCGGATATGACACCGATCACACCATGGTCTTGAACGATGGGAACGGCGACATAAGAGATCATTTTGGTGTTGAGGGTACCGCCGATCTTATTGAGGTAATTGATATTGTTATGGATGTTTTCAATGACGACGGGTTCGGCACTCTCTGCCGCAAGGCCTGTCGCACCTTCTCCCAGTCTGTAGGTTGCCATCTTGCGTTGTTGAGGGGTAAGGTCAATAGAGGCATAGAGTTCCAGTTCAGTGGCATCATCATTAAGCATGAAAAGGGTACAGCGTTCTAGATATGAGTTTCGCTTTAATAGACGCATCGCTTGTTCAATGGTCTCCTTGATCTCAGAGGTACTAGAAAGCATGACGGCGATTTCATAGAGTAAAACGATTTCATGGTAGGCGAAGGTGAGGGCACAGCTTCGGCATTCATCTTTGTCGGGAATATTTGGAATGTTGATTGTTTCGTGCATATGTAAATCCTATATTCCTGTATTATATAAGATCGTGGGTATTAAAAATACGATTTTTTGTATAAAAAATAATCAATTTTAGAGATCGCTTTAGAATGTTAAATGCATACATGAACTAAAACAACACAAGAGGAAACTTATGCAAATCACAGTACACGGTACACCGACAGAACTTTTAGGAAAGGAGCTCAAGGTTGGCTCTGAAGCACCGGCAGCAAGAATCACAAAGCTCGACGGAAGTAAGAATGTCATAGGTATGATCGCACCTACAGCACAGCTTCTTATCGCTATCCCGTCTCTGAAGACTGAGGTCTGCTCATTGGGAGCAAAAAAGTTTAACGACCTGTTAGCGACGTATAAAAAACTCTCAGCTGTCATGATCACCACGGATGATATGGACTTTGTCAAAGAGTTCGCGGACAAAGAGGGGATCTCCAATGCGGAACTGGTCGTCGATGCGGATAAGAATTTTGCCAAGAAATACGGTCTGTTGATCTCTGAGGGAAAACTCAAAGACAGGCTTGCTAGAGCTGTCTTTGTCATTGACAGAGACGGATTGCTTACCTATAAAGAAGTTGTTCCCGAAATTGTTGACGAGGTTGATTATGATGCCTGTATAGCTGCGGTGGATACGGCGGCCAACGAGGTTAAAAAAGGACATACACACGAAGAGTGGATGAGCGTATAACAAGGGGAACAACATGGCTGAGCACTATATAGAATGGCTGATGTCCAGAGGTTTTGATATCACCGATATGGAGTCCAAAGGTTTTAATGGGAACACACCGCTGCTTCAGGCAGCGCTTGAGGGTAACTTGATCATGGTCAAACGCCTTTTGGAAGCCCAGGTCGATCTTTATGCGGTCAACAATGACTTCAACGGGGTGTTGTTCAATGCCTGTTATGCGGGTAATACCGAGATTATTAAGCATCTTATTGACGAAGGTGCGGATATCAATGATATCAACGAAGAGGGAACGACGGCTCTGATGTATGCCGCTTCTGCGGGACGGGATGAGTGTGTCAAGATACTGTTGGATCTTGGCTCTGATGTCAGCATGGAAAACGAAGACGGGTTTAAAGCACTCGACCTGGCTGCAAACAGAGAGGTGTTCAGACTCTTACGCCATGCTTGATCTATACGAAAGTACCTCATTATCAAAGAAGAAGGTTGCCCAAAAGACCGGTTTTTTAGACTGGAACATGCAGCCTTCTATTTTTAAGCATTACCCCGCTTCCCTTTTCAGCTATCCCTTATCGGCCACACCCCAGCTCAGGCTGCTGCACCTTGCGCGTTGTGTGACCTCAGAGCATAGTGTTGCCGGCAGGCCGTACAAGCGTCTGAATACCCCCTCGGCAGGTAACCTTCATCCTCTGGAACTTTATGTCCAG
>JBFFSC010000222.1:0-2277 GCA_041572615.1 Sulfurimonadaceae bacterium | reverse complement strand
TGTTTGGTGATAGCATCGGCCATGCTCAATACGGAAGAGGCTTTGACGATCTCGCAGCGGGCATAATTGTCTGCTTCAAAAGAGACATCGGCTGCTCGAAGACTGGCATCGGCACCGGGGATCTGTTGGGCACCATAGAGCGGTTTTGAAACCACTTTTGCACTTTTAAAGGATGGGATATATTGGGCCAGGTGCTCAATGGCAAGCTGTGAACGTTCTTTCGCATCGTCTTTATTCCATCCCTTGTCTATTTTTTCCAAAAACTTTGATTGAAGCTGGGGCTGTGCGCTGTGTGATGTGTTTTTGACCAGGCCTTCTTCGAACAGCGTGATCGATTTTGTCATACCGTGAAGCTGAAAATGCCCGTCAGGATAAGGTGTGAACTGGGCCATCCCTTTCGGTGTACCGCGCTCTCCGTAAAAGATGATCTCCGGCCAGACGGTTGAAGACTCTTCCCACTGGCTGACATAGGCTGCCTTGAACTCCACAAGGCGTTCGCGCTTGAAGCCAAGCATGTCATCGAGTCTGCCTGTCCTGAAACCGGCTGCATTGATCAAAAAGTCGAAGCTCTCTTCCTGTCGTTTTCCATTATGCGCATACTCCAAAAGCCAGGAGTTGTTGCTGTCATTTTTGGAGATGTTGGTGACTTCATGGTTAAGCAGTACCTGACAGTTCTCTTTTGCATCGAGTCTGAGCTTTGCAGAGGAAGCGAGCCTAAAGAGGTTGAGTCCGTATTCCTGTACGAGGATAAGCGGAAACTGCACCTTGTCAAAATCGATCTGCTTAGCCACCGGTATCATCCAGTCATCCATCTCTGTTGGTTGCTTGCGCGTAGGCTGTTTTTTCAAGGCCTCCAGGTGATGGCGCTCATACAGCCTGAAGTAATCAGAACTCTCTCCCAGGACTTGATTTCGGGGGTCCTGTTCGATTAATGTGGCATATTCACGCTGTAGCATCGTCAAACGGGGATAAAGATCTTCAGGGCTTCCCTTGTCATCTTTGGGTACGGCGATAACGGTAGGCCGGTAGTCAACAGCATCGGGATAAAAACGGACCAGGTCGATAGACTCTCTAAGCAGTGTCACGCACTGTTGATCCGATATCTCACGATAAAGGTTGCCGCCAGCATGCAGATGACAGATAGGCGGTCCGCTGACCAGGCTGGGACCCTTCTCAAAAAGGGAAACATCAAGACCCAGTTCACTAAGGTAAAGAGCAATTGTTGAGCCTGCAATCCCGCCGCCGACTACAGCGATCCTAGCCGCAGGTGAAGGTTTGTGTGACATTAGACGTTTACTTCGATCAGTGTCATGATCTCGGAAAAATCATCGACGACATGGTCAGGTTCATACAGACTGATATGTTCACCATAGTTATAACCGTAGCTCACACCGATACTGTGCATATTGGCAGCATTGGCAGCTACAATGTCGTTTTTTGAATCGCCTACCATGATACAGTCGGAGACGTTTACGTCCAGACGTTCACATACATGCAACAGGGGCATAGGATCGGGCTTGCGTTTGGAGAGCGTGTCGCCACCAATGCAATATTCAAAAAGGTCTGACATCTCCAGACCTTCAAGAAGGGGTTGCACGAAGTCATACGGTTTGTTGGTGACCAGTGCCAATCGGTACTCTTTTGACTTAAGGTCTTTGAGTGTCGTGACGACATTGGGGTAGGTGACCGTATCGACACAGAGATTCTGCGCATAGAATGTCAAAAAGGTGTCCAGTGCTTTGGAGAAGAGTTCCGGATCTATGGATTCATCAATGGTGCTGCTTCCAGAAAGTGCACGTTTGACCAGTGTCTGTGCTCCGTTGCCGACCCATGAACGAATCGTCTCATGGGTGAAGGTATCCCGCTCAAGAGATTCAAGCATGTGATTGACTGCCAGGGCAAGATCGGGCGCACTGTCAATAAGGGTACCGTCCAAGTCAAACATAATCACTTTTTTATCATTAAACTTCAAATTAAGACCTACTATATTATATATTTAAATAATTATTATTATCGGAACTATAGCGTTTTTATCTAAAAGAAAATTTTAGTGAAAGATTGGGTTTGAAATTTAAAAGTGGTCTAAATTGAGTAATCAAAAAGCTGCTGGCAGGTTTTTGATTAGTCTCCTCGGATTTGTTAGGTATATAAATGTAACAATTAAAAACACAATAAGCGATGGGATATAAGTGGTATACATAAGCAAGACTCCTAAACTGTCAAATCTGTTCAGCTCGGATTGTTTGAAAGAAAAATGACTGTTGCTAAAAAGATTGT
>JBFFSC010000221.1:0-2381 GCA_041572615.1 Sulfurimonadaceae bacterium | reverse complement strand
TTGGGTTTTTCCTGTTCCCGGTCATGTTGGAGTTTCAAGGCTTCAAAGACCATGGCATGCATCTGGGCAGATGTAAGGCTTGATTTGTCATCACTGCGGCTGGGTTGCATCTGAACAGAAATATCGATTCTGTCAAGAAAAGGCTCTGAAAGGCGGTTCTTATAACGTTTAATCTCCAGGTCGGAACAGCGGCAGCTTTTCTGTAGATGATAGAGGTTTCCACATGGGCATGGGTTCATTGCTGCGACAAACATGATATCGGTCGGATACTCTATCTTGGTGTTGACGCGTGATATCATAATACGCCTATCCTCAAGTGGTTCACGTAAAGCTTCAAGGATGTTCTTTGGGAAATGGGGGAGTTCATCAAAGAAAAGAATCCCGCCATGGGCCAGGCCGATCTCTCCGATTCGCGCACCGGATGAGCCACCGCCAAAGATGCTTGAAGGGGTCGAGGTATGGTGGGGATGCCTGAATGGACGAAGCGGAGTGAAGTCCGGTTCAATCCCTTCTAGGGCATTGAGTTTGGCATTTTCCAGGATCTCGTCCATATGCAGAGGCGGTAAAATATAATGAAGCCGTTTTGCTATCATACTCTTGCCACAACCCGGACTGCCTTCCAATAATAGGTTGTGCATCCCGGCAGCAGAGATGAGGGCTGCGCGTTTAGCATGTTCTTGCCCCTTGACCTCTTTGAAGTCACAGAGATAATGGTCTTGATAAAAACGTTTGGAATCATCAATCTGTAGGAACTGATAAGGAAAACCCTTTGTGAGGGCGGGAACTTTTTCCTCCTGTGATCGGAAAAAGTCGATACACTCTTTTAGGTTGCATACTCCATATAACTCTATATTAGGTATGGAAGAGAGTTTGGAGAGAGAGGAATAGGGTACGACAGCTTTGTGCAGTTGCTTAGATTGCGACAGTGACAAGATAAGCGCGAAGAGGGAGCGGGTCTCTTTGACCTCGCCATCCAAACCCAGTTCGCCAAAGATATAGAAGTCTTCGAAATCAACATCTTCCTTTTGTAAGGCTATGAGAAGTGCTCCGCACAGGTCAAAGTGCGTTCCCTCTTTTTTGAGATCTGAGGGAGAGAGGTTGATCGTTATTCGCATGGGAGGAAAGGTATATTCATTGGCGGCAAGTGAGGATTTTATACGTTCCTTTGATTCTTGAATAGATGCATTTCCCAAGCCGACTATCGAAAAGGAAGGTAAACCCTTTGTAAAACTTGCTTCAACACAGACACTTTTGGCAGTAAGGCCTTCAAAACTTCCGGAGTATACTTTTTTCATGATAATAGTATAGGTTAGGATACAAAAAGAGAGAGCTATATATCTTATTTATAGATGATATTTAAGCAAAAAAGCCGTTTTTCTGACAAAACAGTGTTTATGAGGCCTGAAAATTGCCTTGCCTGGGTGGTTTTAACAAAAATAATTATTTAAGAACTATAAATAATATATTATGTTAGACTGATTCTGTCTTTTATCACTGTTGAATCAGGGCTGCGGTTTTGCTTGTTAGGTGTTTTTAAATGCACTTTTCTAATGCAAGGAGATACAGATGAATGAAATGGATTTAGCTGTTGGCAGTTTAGTGGCATGTATAGTGTTGATTATTTCGATAATCGATCTGTATAAAGTAACGCATTCGGAATAGAATGACGAAGTATCCCTGTAAGGGATAGCTGCTTCTACGATGTTACTTCTTTGATTTACGCAGCTTCTTGTACTCTTTCTCAAATTTTTTACGACGCGTATATGAAAGCTTTTCGATAAAGAGTTTACCATCCAAGTGATCTATCTCATGCTGTATAGCGACAGACAGAAGGCCCTCAGCTTCCAGTTCTTTTGGTTCGCCATGCCGGTCTTGGTAGCTGAGGGTAAGGCGTTCATGCCGCTCTACATCCTCATAAAAACTCGGTACACTCAAACAGCCTTCCTGATAGACAATCGTCCCATCTTCATTGGAGATGACAGGGTTAATGATCTCTAAGAGATCGTCGTAATGTTGTTCGCCTTCTTCATCTGGAATACACAATAGAAGTGCACGCTGGGCTATACCAACCTGAATGGCGGCAAGGCCGATACCGTTGCTCTCCATCATCGTGTCATACATATTGTCCAGCAGTTCATGCAGTTCAGCATTGAAATCTGTGATCTCCTGCGAGATCTCTTTTAATCGTCTATCGGGGTATACAACAATGGGGAGTTTCATTGACCTTCCGTGTCCTTTGTACAGACTGAGTAGTCCTCAGAATCATTTTCATAGGCATGCTCCATAGCATTAAGAGCACATACAAGGGTCTCTTCCACCGATCGTTCCGGACTGATATTGGCAATACCCAAAGAGATTTTGAGTTGGATCTCTTTTTCTGC
>JBFFSC010000220.1:0-2442 GCA_041572615.1 Sulfurimonadaceae bacterium | reverse complement strand
TCAGAGTATAATGAGATTTAGAAGTAAAAATTGTATTGGTTGCGGAAACAGGATTTGAACCTGTGACCTTCGGGTTATGAGCCCGACGAGCTACCGAACTGCTCTATTCCGCGACATTTGAAGTGGATGGGGTAGAGGGATTCGAACCCCCGAATATCGGTACCAAAAACCGAGGCCTTACCGCTTGGCGATACCCCAATAAAAGACTTAAACATATGCTTAAGAGGGCGAAATTATAGGCTAAATTTCTCTTTTTGTCAAGGGCGTCTGAAAAAATCATTGATTTGCTTAAAATCGCTAATCTGTATAGAATGTTGGCAAAGGATAGAGAGAACTTGTTATGAAAATGAATAAGACACTGTTTGAACAGAAAATATGTACGACACTGAAACTACAATATAAACTTCTACTTTTACTGATACTGCTGATACTTTTTTTGGCACTCTTGCTGCAGTCGAATAAGTTTTTATCCGAGCATGCCCCTGTGAAAACCAAGGTGCTTGTCGTTGAGGGCTGGTTGCCTGATTATGCCCTCGAAGAAGCGATGTTGATATATGCAAAAGGCGGCTATACAAAGATCATCACAACGGGTGGTCCCCTTTCAAGAGGAAGCTACCTTAAAGAGTATAAAGACTATGCCCATCTGGCCAAAGCAACCCTTGTCGCTATGGGGATGCAAGAAGAATCGGTCATCGCTGTACCGGCACCCGACGTCAAGCGTGAACGAACCTATCATTCGGCATTAGCCTTGAAAGAGTGGATGAAGCAAAACCGGTTTGAAGGCAGGGCATTCAATCTAGCGAGTCTGGGACCGCATACAAAACGCAGTACGATGCTTTTTAATAAGGCATTTTCACAGAATTCAATAGCAATTGGCTCGGTTTCAATCGTACCACAGGAGTATGAACCTCAAAAGTGGTATGCCTCCAGTGCGGGAGTCCGTACGACGATCAATGAGCTTATCGCGTTTGTTTATGTGCTGCTTTTGAAGTAAAAGCTCAGTTGCTGCTGAGTTCCTGGTAGATACGTTTACCGCGGATATCACCAAACATGATGACATCTTTTAAGAGCACGTCTTTTGCGAAGCCGTCATGGTCAAAATAGACATGTAGTTCACCTCTTTCACTCTGAAAGATGTTCTGGTTAAGGATGATCGTAATCAGCTGGCCGTCAATGTCACCCATGATATTGCCAAGCTCTTGTCGCAGGTCGTGATCGGGAACCTCGATGTTGATCTCACAGTTGGGACTCTTTGAACCGATAGCTGCGAACTGTTTGGAATCACCGTCTTTGAGCGTAGGAAAGATCTTTTGGGTATTGAAAAAAAGTGATAGCAGGTCGTTGTCGGTAAAAAACCGAAAGGTGTTTTCGGAGTTTTCATATTCCGTCGTCTCGACTTTGATGTTTTTCATCGTGGCCGTGTCAAAACGTGTACCGCTGATTCTCTCTTCTTTGGAGTAGTAGGAGAGTACTTTCTTATTGTCATAATCAAAGATATGGACATTGCTTTTGGTATACCTGTCGTTTTTTCGGTGTTTGACAAAGACATCAGGGCGTAATACTCCGTCAATAATACGACCCTGGGAGATATAATCCTCTTGTCTGTTCTGTGTCAGAACGGCTGGCATACCCGTTGTCCAGGCATGGACATAGACGATATAACTATGCGCATCATGTTCATAGGTGATCTCTGCCTTTCCGATCTCTCCAAAAAGGCCAAAGCTGACATCATAACCAGCTTTGATGGATTGAGCAGACAGTGGTAACAATAGTGCCAATATAATACCAATATACCTTTTCATACCTATATTATACACCTACTTGGGTAAAAATAATGTTTATAGGTTAAAATAGCACTCTTCTTTTATGTCGGCGTAGCTCAGCTGTATAGAGCATTCGATTCCTAATCGAAAGGCCCTGGGTTAGAATCCCAGCGCTGACACCACCAATGACCTTCTATTGAAACCATGCTATACTTCTTTACCGCGGATTAAAATGTGGAGGATGGTGATGATACCTTGGAATGAAAAGATGTTTACAACGACACAATATCTCTTTGATGTCTCTACGACCTGGCAATATATGCTTGTCGCTACTGCAGGGATGGTCGCACTGTGGGTAGTCGTCTTTCTGATAGAAAAACTTTTAAACAAGAAACTGGTGCGTATCGTCGAACTTTACCTGTACAGGCCAGTTCTTTATGTTGGGGGAGCAGTTATTGTGATCGGCGTACTCTTTTATATGATGGTGATCTTAAAAGACTATATTTGGGGTGTCGGTTAGACAAAGACATCAAAACCGATACGTTCTGCAAGGCTCATGCCATCAGCCGTAATCTCGATCTCTTTGTGCTTGTTGGCGATTAAGAGCTTGTGCTTGGCCATCGCGGTGAGGATAGTTTTGAATTCTTTGGCAGGGATATCGGCCAGTTTGTAGAGATTA
>JBFFSC010000219.1:0-2458 GCA_041572615.1 Sulfurimonadaceae bacterium | reverse complement strand
CTTCCTATCAAAGCCGATATCGTCTTGACGGGAGGTGAACCTCTGATCTATGCCAATGATGAGCTTTTTGTCACCTTTATCGAGTTTCTTTTAGGCAAGGGGCATCGTGTCACCTTTGAGACCAATGGCGCTATTAATGTCGATTTTGAGAAATTTCGTGTCTACCAGCGCTGTACCTTCGCTCTTTCTGTCAAACTGAACAACAGTGGTGAGAGCGAGAGCAAGCGTGTCAATGCGGAAGCGATCCAGAATATCGCGACCTATTCACAGGATGCTTTTTTCAAGTTCACCGTGGATAGGGAGTCACTTACTAAAGGGGTTGATGATGAGATCAGCCAGATCATTAAGTACGCCCCGTCGATAACAGTATACTGTATGCCTAAAGGCGGAAGTAAAGCTGAGCTGGAGTATCATAGTGAAGCGGTTATTGATTATTGTAAGAACAAAGGATATGTATACAGCGACAGGCTTCATATACGCCTTTGGGACCAGAATAAAGGTGTGTAAATGTTGATCCGTAAACTCTTTAAATTTGAAAATGCCCATATTGTAAGAGGTTGTTCAAGTGAACGCTGCCGTGCTTCCATTCACGGGCACTCCTATGAGATTGAAGTCCTGTTTGAATCGAACTTTTTAGACCATGGCCAGATGGTCTTTGACTTTGGCCTGACGAAGCAGTCGATCAAGGACCTTATCGACTCTTTCGATCACTCAATCACCTTGTGGTCAGGTGATGATGCAGACTACATCGCCGATATGAAAAGACATTCATCCCGTTGGGTCCAGCTTCCTGTCTCCCCCTCTGCTGAACAGTTCTGCCGGGTTATCTTTATCATGATCGACAAGATGCTCTCGTGTACAAAGATGATCAACGGGGAAAAAGAGGTCCGGCTTAACTCTGTTATTGTGCATGAGACTAAAACAGGGTATGCCCAAGGGTTTGAGGATGATGCCTACAGTGAGAAGATGGGTCATATCAAACCTGAAGAGATCATCTTCTCCGATGCTGTAAGAGAAGACTGGCATGATAAAGAGTTGTGGAACAAAGTCCTCGTTGGTGAGATCTTTACCAATCCCGATACGGTCTAGGCTCTTGTAATAATCTCACTTTTCTCTTTGGTGTACATCTGCCAGCGAGTAGGGATCAGAAGTACCTCTTCACCGCGCTTGATCTGCGCAATCTTATTATCCGTTATCATAATCGCATTTGACTGTGCCAGAGGAGAGACCATACCCGGGCTTCGTTTTTCAACAGGGGCGAAAAACTCCCCGTCATAATACCCCGGAATAACGGTGTATTTTCCCGGACGCTGGCTGAAGTCATCTTTCATCTTTGCTTTAAAACTTCCTATGTAAGGGAGCCTCGCATTGTGCAGTTTCAAGATGATACTCTGTGCAAATATCTCAAAGTTCACTGCTGCTGCCAAAGGATTTCCGGGAAGGTTTAAGACATAGGTCCTTCCGATACGTCCGAAAGTGGTCGGTTTCCCGGGTTTGATATCGATCTTTGAGAAATAGGCTTCATACTCAAAGGAAGCAAAGGCCTCTTTGGTGAAATCGGCATCACCGACACTGACCCCGCCTGAGGTGATGATGAGATCAGAATCTTCCAGTGCTGAAGCGATGTGTGCCTGAATGTCTTCAAGGGTGTCTTCGGATGTCCCGATGAAGATGACCTCACAGCCAAGCTCTTTGGCACGGGCAAGGAAGGTCGGTGTATTAGTGTTATAAATCTGGTGCTCTTCGACTTTTTCAAAATGCATCTTCAGCTCTTTTCCCGAGGCAAAGACGGCAACACGCGGGCGTTTGGTGACATAGACATGCGAGATGCCTTGAGAGGCCAGCATCGTGATATGATGGGCATGGAGTTTATGACCCGCTTCAAGCAGTTGGTCTCCCGCGCTGATATCCTCGCCGGCATAGCGTATATGCTGGGCTTCCTTGATGTTCTCAGGCAGGGCAATGACATTATCTGATATCTGTTCGATATCCTCTATGGGGACAACGGCATCAGCGCCCAGAGGGAGACGCGCTCCTGTCATAATCTTGAGTGCACACCCTTCGGAGACAGTCTCACGCGAGTCATCTCCGGCAAAGATCGTCTCGCCGACGATGACCTCTTTGCCTGCATCCGTATGTTTGATGGCATAACCGTCCATCGCAGAGTTGTTAAAGGCGGGGAGGTTGTAGACAGCGACAACATTATTTGATAGGATACGTCCTAAAGATGCTTCAAGGGATACGATCTCTGAATGAAGTGGTTCAACCCATTCATCGATCTGTTTGAGCGCATCGTCTATTAATATTGCCATGTTCTGCCTTTGTGAAATATCACTTAATTATAGGTAACTTAGGGTAAAATCTAACTTTTAGGATGATTTTTATGAATGAAATGTATGCGATGAGTCAAACGGTTCACATCTATGCTGTGATCGGATTGATTGTACTTCTTCTGTTT
>JBFFSC010000218.1:0-2526 GCA_041572615.1 Sulfurimonadaceae bacterium | reverse complement strand
CGGTCCTAACCAGACTGGAAAATACGGTATGGTCGTGCCCCGTTTTGTCAGGCAGGCGGTAGAAGGTGATCCGATCACCATCTTCGGTGATGGCAAACAAGTACGTGCTTTTATGGATGTGCGTGACACGGTAGAGATTCTTGACAGGCTCTGCACAAGTCCTAAGAGTAAAGGCGAAGTGGTTAATGTCGGAAATGTCGGAGAGATCACGATAGAAAGTCTCGCCACCCTTGTCAAAAAAGAGGCGAAAAGTGATTCTCCTATCACTTTCACACCTTATCATGAAGCATACGGCGACAACTTTGACGAGATCTATCACCGTAAGGCCGATCTCTCAAAACTAAACAGCCTGATCGATTACGAACGGCAATGGTCACTTGAAGATACGGTCAATGATCTTATTCAACGTCAAAACAACTACAAAGGATAACCCATGGCAGCTACACCCTATTTTGTATTGAGTCCCAACCTTGTATTAAGTGTTATCGGGATGCTTCATGGTCCTGATGAGACAGAACCGACGCCGGCTGAAGACTGGAAAGAAGCGACCGTTGACGTAGTCATCCCGGCATTGAATGAAGAGAGAAATATTATCCTCTGTCTCGAATCCCTGAAACGTCAGACACTTAAACCCACGCGTATTATCCTGATCGATGATGGGAGCAGTGATCATACTATCGACTACGCACAATCCTTCTGTGAAGCAAACGGTATGGAGATCACTATTATCCATAGGGACCATCCTATCGGAAAAACCCCGACGATCAAACGCCAGGCCCGAGAGTTTGACTCTGATGTCGAGTTTGTCCTCGATGCGGACACCTATCTTGAGTCAGAAAACTACATAGAGCGTACTGTCCAGGAACTGTACCAGGCTGTCGGAATTGCAAGCGCCTGCGGGACGATCATGCCGCTGCGCGACAAAGACCGTAAAGCAATGTTGGAAAGCGAGAGAATAACTGACTTTCATAAAAAACATCCCTATGCGCATATGCTTGCCAAAGGGGATCTGTTCCATACATTTATGCGCCGTTTGAGTAATGTCTACCGTGATGTTTTATATGTCTTCTTGCAAAAATTCGTCTACATGGGACAGATGACATTTTTCGGTTCCATAACCAATCCTGTCGGCTGTGCTGTTGCCTATAGAAGAAAGTACATCAAGGACCTGTTCGACCAGTATGAACCGATACTGGGCGATGACCTGACGAACTCCGAAGACATTTTTATCGGTTTTGCTCTGCTGAAACATGGATACAGGAATATCCAACTGACAGATGTATATGCCCGTTCGCAGGAACCCGAAGCTGAATATCTCCCTAATGAGATATACATGTGGTCCTCCTCCTTTCTTCAAAGCTGTTATTACTTTGATGACCTTGTACGCAGTCCCTTCAAATCGTTCAGGCGCTATCTATACCATCGCAAGACGCAGAAGGAGCATGGTGAGGAGATCCAGAAGATGCGTAAGATACAAGAACCCTACCGTGAGGCCTTTGGTGACAATGTGACTGTACAATACGGACGTCCGATGGGATGGGTCATCTTTGTCTCTCTCTTGGAAAAGACACTCTACCCGGCGACCCTGCTTATCTTAATTATGTTCCAGAAATGGGAAGTACTTGGGCTTACCATAGCCCTTGAGACACTGATCTCAGTCACCATACTGACAGCCATCAGTAAAGGGAACCGTCTTGCCTATTTTGTCAAGGGGATTGTCGCAACACCGATGCGGTATTCAAGTATATTGTTCGATCTGTACACCATGGCCCGTTTTGCCAAAGACATCTGGTTTACGAAAAATAAAGGATGGAGAAAATGAGACTTTTATCTATACTGTTCATCACAGCTACACTCATGTTTGCTGCGGCCGAAAATATCCCTGAAGAAGGTTTGAAAGCAGAGATGCAAGGGCAATGGGATAGTGCAGCTGCTATCTATGAGGAGATAACAGCTTCTGATCCGGAGCGTACTGATCTTTTTCTCAGGCTCAGTGACATCTACATCAAAATCAAAGACTATTCACGTGCCAGCGAATCATTGCAAAAAGCGATAGATCATAACCCGGATAACGCGTCTTTATATGCCAAACAGTCACAGGTTCTCGCTGTTGACAAACAGCCTGAAGCCGCACTGAAGGCTATTAAAAAAGCCGTAGCACTTGAACCTGACAACATTGAATATCTTCGTTCGCAGGCAAGCATTGCAAACTGGAACGGTGATTATGACTTGGCCGTTAAAACTTATGAGACCATCTATGCCAAGAACAAAGACCACCAGGTCCTCATGCAGATCGCTCTATCAAACTCCTGGAGCGGCCATCTTGACATAGCCGCAAAAAGTTTCAAGGCCTACCTTGCGGACCATCCCGAAGAAAAGCATGTTTATGCCAATTATGCCAGGACAGAGATCTGGAGAGGAAACTATCCTCAAGCAGAGAAGATACTTGATGCCTATGTAAAGAAGTTTGGTGATAATGATGAGATTCGAAAAATCCGTGCCGACCTTTACGCCAGAGCAGAGTGG
>JBFFSC010000217.1:0-2570 GCA_041572615.1 Sulfurimonadaceae bacterium | reverse complement strand
TGCCGTCTGCATATCATCATGATAGTGAAAGCTTGAAAGCAGTGTACCGACAAGAACAAGAGCCAGTATGAACAATTGATATTTTTTCTTGATCACAACCGACTCCTTTATTTTTTTGGGATTATACCATTTCATCAATAGCTTAATATTAACAGAGCCGGCAAAAACTCTGTTTTAAGAAAAAATCAATCTATGAAGGTGACGATCTCATCCATAGGAGCACGTTCAGGCTGATAACGGTTTTGAACTGCCGAGGTATCTTCATAACCCAGTACCACACTGTATAAAAGCGCCTGGTTTTCCGGAAGGTCGAGTACCTTCGCAATAATGCGGCCATATTCTGTCGTCGAACCCTGCGGACAAGAGTCGACACCAAAAGCCTGGGCAGCAAGCATCAGAGACTGCATATAGGCACCACAATCTATCAAAGCACCCTGGGCACCGTCTATTAATGATCTATCTGTACAGACAAAGAAGACTGTCTCTGCTCCGAACCAGCGATAATTATCATGCCACAACTCCTTGCGACGTTCTTCATCCTTTCGATCCACATCCATAAGTTTATACAGACCTGCACCCGTAGTAATCCGACGTCGCTTGTAAGGATTTTTCCATTCAAGCGGATAATACTGAATGAACTGATCAATATCCCCACCCGAATCAATATGTGAAATGATTGTCTCACCGATCCTGTCCAATACATCTTTGTTTGAAACTGCATAGACTATCCATGGCTGCATGTTTGCTCCAGAAGGTGTCATGGCTGCTGCTTCCAAGATCTTCTCCTGAATCTCTTTAGGAACAGGTTTATTTAAAAATTTACGTTTTGACGAACGTTTTGTAATAGCATCGATAACCGTGATGTTCTCCACCTAAAAACTCCTTATTGAATGTAGAATTATATCGATTTTTATTTCAGTAATCATTTAAGCTTGAATTTGGAAGACTTGTACGCATAAATTATGCGAATGTAATCTTTATGTAACCAAGATATTGTAAAATTTCAAAATCAAAACTCATCTCTTGATATGGAGATACTAAAGAAGACGAATGAATAAGATACTCGACAGGTTTTTTCACCTCTCAACACTCTCTATTGCATTACTGACCCTCCTTGTGACAGGTGCCATCTTCGGTGTCTTATATCAAGAAGCCAAACCAGCACTAGACGCTTTCGGTTTTGACTTTCTTGTCAACAGTAAATGGGCTCCAAACCTGGAAAAGTTCGGTGCTTTTCCTGCGATCATGGGTTCGATCATGTCAACAGCCTTGGCAATGCTCCTTGCCGTTCCTCTGGCCATCGGTGTCGCAATCTTTTTATCCGAGATCGCTCATCAAAAGCTGAAATCACCCGTAGGTGTTTCCATTGAGCTTCTGGCAGCCATCCCTTCCGTTATCTACGGTATGTGGGGTCTGTTTTACTTTGTACCTATCATCCGTGACCTTTTCGGTGGCTTGGGAATCGGCCTCTTGACAGCCGGTATTGTTCTGGCAGTCATGATCCTGCCTTTTATGGCTGCGGTGACACGTGATGCGATGAACACCACCCCTGATATCTTGAAAGAGTCTGCTTATGCACTTGGCGGGACAAAATGGGATGTGATCAAAGATATTGTCATCCCTTATGCAAAAGCCGGTATCATCGGTGCTGCTATTTTGGCACTGGGCCGTGCAATCGGTGAGACGATGGCTGTGACATTCGTCATGGGTAATGTCCATAAAATACCGTCGGTCATTACCGATCCGGCGACCTCTATTCCGGTTGCCTTGGCCAATGAGTTTGCGGAAGCCGATGAAGGGCTCTATTTCTCAAGTCTCTTCTACCTGGCAATGGTACTCTTCGTGATCAGCTTCTCGATCATCTCCCTGGCCAAATTCGCTTTCTTGAAAAGAGGTAGAAAATGACGTATACTGAAAAACGCATCATTATCAACAAACTGGTGATGGCACTCTCTACCCTTTCGGCAATGGTCGGAATAGGATTCCTGCTATGGATCCTTACCATTCTTGTCATCAACGGGCTTGATGCCATCAACTGGAACATCTTTGTCTTTGAAGGGGCGCCTCCAGGATATGAGGAGAGCGGTCTTAAACATGCTCTTATCGGCCAGGCACTTCTTATCGGTATGTCGACCGTAATCGGTGTTCCTCTTGGTATTCTTGCCGGGACTTACCTGAGTGAATACGGTGGATTGAAATCCAGACTTGCCAATATTATCCGTGATATCTCAGACATCATGATGTCCGCCCCGTCGATCGTTATCGGCTCTTTCGTCTATGCGGTTGTGGTCGCACCAATGGGTAACTTTAGCGGTTGGGCAGGTATTACAGCCTTGACGATCATCATGATACCTATTATCCTAAGAACAACGGATGACATGCTTCAGCTTGTCCCGACAACACTGCGTGAAGCGGCTTTTGCACTTGGGGCACCTAAATACAAGGTCATTCTTCAAGTCGTAATACGCGGTGCCAAGACGGGTATCTTGACCGGCGTACTGCTTGGCGTAGCACGTGTTTCAGGGGAAACGGCACCCCTTCTGTTTACATCCTTTAATGACAACTTCTTA
>JBFFSC010000216.1:0-2581 GCA_041572615.1 Sulfurimonadaceae bacterium | reverse complement strand
TTTGTTGTCAAGCAACCTCCTGTAGAAGAAGTTGAGAAACGATACAGCAAGATAGTTATCGAGCCTGAATCAGAAGCTTTAAAACGGGTCTATGTGAACTTTTTTGGTGTCGAACTCGCACTCTCCTATGACAGTACTAAGACAATATCAATACGCAGCGACGTCTCTAAAGAGAAAATCACAAATGCCTGGAAAACTTTGGCGGGAAGCGATTATGAGGTGACAATTTCCGAGTTGAAGTCTATCTCCAAAAAACTACGGCTTAACGGCTGGGCGACCTATCTGCTCGTGAAGAAGGTGGCTGATGCCATCTATAAATATGATAACGAAGCAAGGGTCTTCACATGGTTTCTTCTTTTGAAGATGGATTATGATGCACATCTCTCTTTTCAAAAGAACAGAGTAGTACTTCTGATGCCTGTTGGAGGTTCACTCTTCAATACGGTTTATTATCATTTAGGCAATAGACAATATTATGCGATTGATTATTATTCAAAAGGAAAGATAGGCCCTATCATGACCTATGAGCATGCCTATGAAGGCTCAAGCAAGGTTATAGACTTTTCGCTTAAAGCCTTGCCTCTTTTGTCTGAACATAAGGTCAAAAAGTCTTTGGCTTTTATAGTGAACGAGGCTTACCGGTCACTGGTTGTGGAGTATGATAAAAATCTCTTTGACTTTTATCAAAGCTATCCCCAGGTCGACTACAGCAACTACTTTTCAGCACCGGAATCGATGCTCTTTGATGCCAGTGTCAAACGGGCATTTGAGCCTCTGATTGTCGGGAAGAGTCAAACTGAGGCGGTGGATATTATCCTGGCCTTCGTTCAAAATGCTTTCAAGTACCGTGTGGATACGGAGCAGTTCGATCAGGAAAAGGTGATGTTTCCAAGTGAGACGATCTTCTATAGTTATTCAGACTGTGAAGACCGTGCAATTCTGTTCTCTTACATGGTGAGACTGCTTTTAGGTACAGAAGTATTGGGTTTAAAATATCCTAACCATATGGCAACGGCTGTACTGCTTAAAGAGAGAGTCAAAGGTGAATATGTTTTGTACGGACAGCAGGCTTATGTCGTGGCCGATCCGACCTATGTCAATGCAAGGGTCGGTATGAGCATGCCTCAATATAGGGGAAAACGTTCTTACGAGATCATATTTACCGGTGGAGAGAAGTAATATCCCTGTGAATAGTCAATACCCATCTGGGTGATATATTCATAGACCTCCTGGGACTCTACATATTCGCCGATGGTCTTGATACCGAGTTCTTTGGCAAAGGTAACGATAGTCTTTACTATGATTTGCTTATGCTCATCTTCGTGGATATCCTTGATCAAGGAAGAGTCGATTTTCAGGTAATCGAAATCAATATTGAGAAGATGAGAAAAGTTTGAATACCCTGAGCCGAAATCATCAATGCTTACCTTACAGCCCAACTCCCTAACTCCTGTTACAAAATCGGCGATAAGCTGATAGTTCTCAATCTTTTCTGTCTCAAGGATCTCAAAACAGACCCGTTCAGCCAGAGGGTAGATAGCGAGCATACTCTTGATATATTCAAAAAGATTATATTCGATGATATCCTCTATGGAGAGGTTGATAGAAAACTCATATTCAGTGTTCGTAAAGGCCTGAAAAGATTTCTTAATCATGATCTTTGAAATGGATTCATAGAGTTTGGACTGTTTGGCAATATCCAAGAAATGAAAAGGCGTGATGATATTGCTCTCTTCATCGATAAGGCGAACCAGACATTCATATTTCATGGTCTTTTGACTGCTGTTCTCTACAATAGGTTGAAAGTAGGGGATGATCTTGTCATGGATGATGGCCGTCTTGATCTTTCTGATCCATTCCATGTTCTTACTGTAGGCAATCTCCTGACGCATATCGTGATGATAGATGATATAGTCTTTATGAGTGTTCTTTGCCTCACGCAAAGCGATGTCGGCATGGGCAAGTGCGGACTCTTTTCCAAAAACGATACCGGCGGTGATATTAATATGAATCTCGACATCCTCTTCCTCCCCCTGTGCATAGATGAAAGGAGATTTTGAGACGATCTGGATGAGAGAGATGATAATCAGTTCAAAGTACTCTTTTTCTATATGTTTTTTGTTGACGATGGCAAAGCTGTCTGAGGGAAGACGGTAAAAACAGAGGCTTTCGTGTGATATGTATTGGCCAATACGTTTTGCAACACTGCTGATGATGAAGTCCCCGATGATGTGCCCATAGAAATCATTGATGATCTTGAAAGAGTCCACGTCCAGGATAGCCAGTGCCAGTTCATCATGTTCCTCGAGGTCCTGTAAAAGTTTCAATCGGTTTGGAAGTTTTGTAAGGTGATCAATGCTGTAAAGGTTTTTAAGTTCTTCTTCGTGACGCTCTTCTGCGGTTACATCTTGTGTGATGATAAGGTACTCACCCGAATGCTCAAGCAGTTCTCCACGTACCTTGACAATCATCTGCTCCTGGTGACGGTTTTGCATGATGACTTTCTTCTCTTCGTGCTCATGCAGAAGTTCCTTGATCCATTGCAGGAGGGAAGGGACATGAGTCTCATCATGTATAAACA
>JBFFSC010000215.1:0-2609 GCA_041572615.1 Sulfurimonadaceae bacterium | reverse complement strand
TTCCTGTAGCAGGGGTAAAGGGATTTTGTATGCGTTTACGATCTCGACGATGTCCTCATCTATAGTAGTCTGCGCATAAAGATCGACATCCAGAAGGGTATGTGCATGGTTGAAGTCAATATTAACACTGCTGGATTCATCCAGAAGGTGCTCATTGTAGCGTGCCTGACGGGGCTTGATATGTAAGACACCTTTAGAATAATAGACATCAGTCGAAGGAGAGGAGACAGGAAAGAGTTTTGGATGAAAACTGTAGTTCAAGCCCGTTTCATGTGCATGAAGAAAGAGGGTGTTCAAAATCACCTGGGGATCGTTGTAGTCGTATACACCTCTCGCCTGAAGCAGTTGATAGCTCTGGGCTCTATTATAGTCCACGATCCATTTTGAGATGTTCTGCTCAAGGTCAAAGAGTTTGACAATAGGGGTGAGATCAGAAAAGGTGCTTGAAGAGGCAGTGAAGGCAAGGGTGTCGCCATCCCCTTTTGTATAGATGTTGAGCGTAGCTTCATTTGGCAGAGAAAGTTTCTCGATACTATAGGAAAGGTTTGTTTTAAAATCAAGTACCAACTGAGAGTCTAAAATGATATTTGTCGGTTTATGATGCACATCTTTGGTCGTAGCTATCATAAAACTGTCATGAAAGCTGAAATATGTTTTTATACTCATGTCTTCATTTTTCAGCATCAAGGCATTGTCATCAGGTGTTTCAGGGTTTTCCATGTAACTGAAGGTAACTTTATGACTGTCTATATTCAGCTCATCGATTTGCAATGCATGGAAATTCGTACGGGCAAAGTCTATGATAGGTAACAGTCTTGGTATGTTCAGAAGAGGGATGTTACCTGATTTTTTGTTACTGCTGGAAACATTGATACGCTTGGCATGGAGGATGAGCTTTTTATCAAGTTTTATGTATAATTGCTCTGCTTTAAAGCCAGGCAATATTACAAGTGGAACGGAAACGCCGTTGATTAAAAGAGCATAGGAAATGATGACACTAGAGAGTATGAAAACAAAAAAACTATATAAAGTAAACTGGATTTTCGAAATAATCTTGCTTACTGTACTGCTCTTCATGTACTACCTTGCTCAACCGCTTCACACTTCGAAAGTACTTTATATACCCTCCGGCTCAATTGGCGCAATTATATCACATCTTAAAGCCAAAAACATTACTGTAACCGCTATGGACAAGACTTTCTTGAGATTTTTCGGAAGCCCTCAACAAGGTTGGATTTATATGGGATCTACCCAGATGAATCATGGTGATTTCCTGTATAAACTGACAACGGCCAAAGCGGCGATGAAAGCAGTGACACTTATTCCCGGTGAAACGACTTACATCTTTTCGCAACAACTCGCGCAAGAATTGGATTTAAATGCGGACATACTTTATAAAGAGTTTACCGACATCGCCTATTTTGAAGAGGGTGCATTGGTGCCAGATACCTATCAACTGCCTATCGGGATCGATGAAAAAAGAGCGGCACTGCATCTTCTACGGTCTTCTTACCTACGTCACAAGGCATGGTCAGAAAAAATATTTGGCGAGTATAACAAGAAGAAATGGCACAAGTATCTCGTCATAGCATCGGTTATTCAAAAAGAAGCCGCCAATAAAGAGGAGATGCCGATCGTTGCCTCGGTGATCTACAACCGTTTAAAGAAGGGAATGAAGCTTCAGATGGACGGTACGCTTAATTATGGCGAGTACTCCCATGCCAAGATTACACCTAAACGTATCCGTCAAGACAAGAGCAGGTATAACACCTATATGTACAGAGGTCTTCCTCCTCTGCCTGTGTGCAATGTTGAGTTGTCAGCGATCAAGGCAGCCATATTCCCAGCAAAGACAGATTACCTTTATTTCATGAAAAGCAAAAAAGGTACGCACGATTTCTCACGTTACTATTCTACACACCTTAGAAATATAGATGTAACTAAATGAAACACTAAGGCTTAAAGCTCTGAATTAAAATAATCATAATGCTTAAATGAGTTCTTAAAGTGCTATCATTCTGAACGAATAAAATCATACAAAGAGGAAACTCACATGTCAAAAATCATTTGGTCAAAAATTGATGAAGCTCCGGCTTTAGCAACATACTCGTTACTACCTATCGTTAATGCTTTCACTAAAGAAGCAGGTGTTGATGTAGTTCTTAGTGATATCTCACTTGCAGGTCGTGTTCTTGCAAGCCAAGGTCTAGCTGAAGATGAGCTTTCTAAACTTGGTGAAGTTGTACTTCAAGAAGACGGAAACGTTATCAAGCTTCCAAACATCTCTGCTTCAGTTGGTCAGCTTAAAGATTGTATCGCTGAGCTTCAAGGTCAAGGTTATGATATCCCTAACTACCCTGAAGAGCCAAAAACTGATGCTGAAAAAGAAATTCAAGCAAAATATGCTGTATGTCTAGGTTCTGCGGTTAACCCGGTTCTTCGTGAAGGTAACTCTGATCGTCGTGCGGCTAAAGCGGTTAAAAACTTCGCTCAGAAAAACCCACACCGTCTTAAAGCTGTTGATGCTGGTTGTAAAGCTGTTGTAGCTCACATGGGTGGAAAAGGTGACTTCTTTGCTCACGAGCAATCTGTTACTTCAACTGCTGATC
>JBFFSC010000214.1:0-2615 GCA_041572615.1 Sulfurimonadaceae bacterium | reverse complement strand
TTCTGCTCGCTTGGCCATGTAGCTGTTCTTAGTCGATGTTGTAACGTTTTTTGAACTTATCGATACGTCCGGCAGTATCAACCATACGCTCAGAACCTGTGAAGAATGGGTGACATTCATTACAGATCTCAACACGGATCTCGTTCTTTACACTTTTTGTGTCAAATGTGTTACCACATGCACATGTTACTTTACAATCAACAACGTCTGGGTGAAGATCTTTTTTCATCATATTTCCTTGTGTGTCACGCTCTGTACGTAATCACGGTATATTTTTTTAAAATCCGTACGGGGGCGGATTTATTGTGAACGGCATTATAGCGGAGTTTATCTTATTTTTTCATAAGTAAGAGCTTCAAATTAAAAAAATGTCATCTATATTATAAAATTTTATGTTACAGTTAGGGTCTTTTAAAGGGGTTTTTATGCATAACGACAATATATTTCGTGTCACCCTTGACATCCATGCCAACATCATTGATTTTGGAGACGGTGCCTGTGCTATCAGCGGTTACTCCTCTTCAGATGTAATGGGCAAAAACTGGTTTGAAATATTTATTCCCGAAGAGGACCTCGACGAGATCATGGTTGTTTTCAAAAGCTTTCTGAAAGGGGATCTTTCTTTTTGGGAATACGAGAACGAAATCACCTGCAAAGATGGCTCGACCCAACTGATCCAATGGAAGAACTTTCTTCGTCGAGATGCAAAAAGTGAGCCTATTGCCATCTACAGTGAAGGCAGTATAGTTTAAATCGGATTTTTCTATCAGTCTATTCAACACTGATAGAAAAACATCATCAATTGTTTATCTGTAACAGTTTGGTTACGTTAAAGTCACATTCTTCACGATAGTGTTTGGGACTTTCGTAAACTCCTCCACTAAGAGAAAAATTATATTTTGCATAAGCTTTAGCCCTGTGTGCTGTATTGAATTGAATAGCATCAAATTCTTTATTCATAATATAATGATTAATTAATAATGGTTCATCATTATATTTTGCCCATGTTTGAAAATATGAATTACATGCTAATGCCGCATGCATATACTTCACTGTCTCCCTAGCCTTCTCGGGCTCTTGAATAATGATCTGTGCGGCTCTGGCACCCTGCATGGCTATCTCGCGGACTATTTGGTGATACGGAACGGCTTTATCTTCGCAAGTTCTTTTAACAACACCATCAATTACCATTCCGTTAGGAAGGGTCTCCGAAACTATTTCCTCTTTACAAGGAATATAGGTATTGTAAGTTTTGTATATCCATCTCTCCACATCATCCCTAACCCCATTATTATTACTATCTATCCCAAGCAATGTTGAGTTATTGATTTTTGGATCGGGCTCCGGCGGAAGGCAATGCCCGTTGATGACTTCATTTTTGCAAGCAGTAACATTTACATCACTGTACAGATATGAGAAGAGCAAAATGATACTGACAACTATCCTTTTCATCTTAGATCAAGACCTTTGACGCGATCGCCATGGCCGCTGATTCAGAGCGCAGGATCATCGGTGTATCGAGACGAAAGCTTTTCAGGCCCTCGAGCTTTTGACGTTCACTCTCCGAGAAGCCGCCTTCGCAGCCTATCAGAACTGTCGAGACCTCATCATCACATCCAAGTACCTCATCACAAAAGTCCAGCACGACTGTCTCGGGGTTGACCTTCAAAAAAGCATCCAAACTCGTAAAGGTCTCAAACACCATCTTTTTACTTCGGCCGCACTGCTGCGAAGAGGTCTCCAGAATACGATCGTATCGTGTCATATCCACTTTGAAATTTTTCTGGCTTCGGTCACAGTAGATGAACGAGATCTTGCTCACTCCTATCTCGTTTAGGCTCGGCAAGACCTTCTCTACCGACTTCGGGTCGATCACACACCACCCAATATGAAGTGCTTTGACCGGAGCCACCTCTTTGACTTCACTGCTTAGATGCTCCAGCTCGGCAGAGCGCCCATCCAGAGAGACCACTTCATACCGGTGCAGCTCTTCGCTCTTGCTTCGTGTCCTGAAAAAGAGTGTGTCCCCTGCACTGTGTCGGCGAACTTTGAAAAGGTACTTGTACTCTTCGCCCTTCAGCTTGAGACTGCTCTTGCCCGCCTCGTCATTAAAAAGGAACTGCACTGCTCATCTCCGAAAAAGCACTGACTACAAGGAGTACAAAAAGTTCGATCAGCAAGTAGCGAAATCCGAGCTTTTTATATCGCTGCTCATTCATAAGCTTGAACCTGATGACCCGGGATAGGGCCTTGTTTCGTTTTATCTCCAAAGCGGCTATGATAAAAAAGGCTACAATCATCAAAAGGTTCGCCGGTGTAAAGCTCAATTGACTGACAATACTCATGTCAGCCCCGCCAGCCATCATCGCCTCCTGGGCAGCCAACATGATCGCTCCGGTAAGGACAATAAAGCCAAGCAGACTAAGATGGATGATCATCAATATCTTGATACTCTTCACAAACTTTTCAAAGTCGCCTTTTACCTTGTGTATCGCCAGCATAAACAGAAGAAGTACAATCAATCCGATCACAGCATAGATGTGAACCGTTTGACTCATCGCATACATTTCATTCATAAAAATCATCCTAAAAGTTAGATTTTACCCTAAGTTACC
>JBFFSC010000213.1:0-2623 GCA_041572615.1 Sulfurimonadaceae bacterium | reverse complement strand
GATATAGCGAAGATCTCTTTCTCCATTCCCCAGGCATGAAGTTGCTCCCGGCGATGGTGTCATGTTAAAAATGATTCCCTCACCCGGATTAATAGAGGCCTCGCCCAACATCAGTTTCTGCTCATCTTTATTCAGAACCTGCGGACGTACTCCACCGAACCCTGCAGCATATCTGAACTCATCAAGCTGCAATGAGGGTACGATTTTTCGTGCATCTTTCAAGAAGAGGTATTTGTTCAGGATAGGCACTTCAAACAGGAAGTTTCTAAAGATATAAGAACGTATGTCACTCTCTTTCAACAATTTCCACAAAGCAATCGCGATATTTTTGTCAAAACGCAGTGTCTTCCAAAAGTCCATGTAAGTCCCGCTTTTGTAACGTTCAAGTTTCGGAAGGACAAGAGCTGTTGGCCCGAAACGGGTATTCTCATCAGCGAGGACATCAGGATCCCCATGCAAGGCAGCGAATGGTAGTTTCGGGTTTTGTATCATATAGACCTTCCCGTTTAACATCTTCTCATTAGTCATGTAAAAACTTCCCGCTATCGGCAGACATCCAAGGTTATGCCCATAACCCATCTGGTGCGCCAAGAAGAGGCTGTGTGCTCCGGCATTGACAACAACGAAATCAGCACTGTATCTCTCATTGCCGCAATAGACGACATGACCTCCTTCTTGCGATTTTTCGATCTTTGTTACCGATGAATTGAAATACACCTCTACTGTTTTACCCTCTTGAGCTTTGGCATTCTCAAGCAGAGACTTGGACATCTTCCCGTAATCGACTGTGGTCCATTGGTCTTTTGCACCAATACCGACGACCGTCTCTTTTCGCTCTTGCCCATTTTCATCAAAGACGACCCGCGGTTCCAACTCTTTGAGTTTCTCTTTATCCCACACTTCCAGGTAAGGAAAAAGCTTTGAGAACTCCTCAAACCTGTGCAGTAAGAACTCAACCTCTTTCTCACCCACACCAAGGGCCATCTTCTGGTGGGAAAAAATGATCTCATTTTGATAATGATACTGTAGACAGTACTTCTCGACCATCTTGGCTGTTCGTTTTGTCACCGCTGCTTTTTCAAGCGTATAGTTCGTCTCAATATCACCCACATGGATGGTTTGAGAGTTTGATGTACCTGCACTGTTCAAGGTCGCTACATCTTCATACTTCTCCACGACTCCAATTGATTTAATGTCAGTATATCTCGCCAACTCATACGCCAGTGCGGCACCCGAAATACCCGCACCGATAATCAATACTTCAAAATGTTTTTGACTCATTCCATATTTTCCTTCATCTCTGTGACTGTTTTCTACTTTAAAATATCTAATTATATACTAACACATCTACATCATTTATCTATCACATAAAAAACAGGTGGATGCCTTATTGTTGTACTAGTTCGGGAAGCGGCTCTCCCAAATAATATCCCTGCGCATAATGAATGCCCATCTCTTTGACCAACTCCATGATCCGTTGCGAATGCACAAACTCTGCTACAACAGGAATATTCATCTTTTTAGAGAACTCTATGATCGACTCTACGATGACCTTGTGCTTGATGTTGGAATCAAGGTCTTTGATAAAACTTCCATCTATCTTTAACAAGGAGATCGGAAGATTGCTCAACTGGCCGAAATTGGAGCACTCGCTTCCAAAGTCATCGACGATGATCGAGATACCTCTGTCTGCCAGGGTTACGATGTTCTTTCTAATCGATTCATTGTTCATGATGCTTTTTTGCTCCAGTATCTCAAGACCGATCTGTTTAGCATCGACATCATGCTTTGTTATCATCTCATCGACAAAAGCTAATAAGCCCTCTTCCTGCAAGTCTGAATCCGTCATATTAATAGTCAATTGGCCATCAAACTCTTTGCTCTTTTTGCAGGCATTCTCAAACATGAACTTGAAGATGGCATGCGATTGTCCACTGCTCTTGGCACATTCGATAAACTCATAGGGACCAATCACATGATCATCATACACCATTCGCACCAGGCATTCATATTTGATAAGTTTTCCCGTTTCCAGGTCAAAGATCGGTTGATAATAACTGATGAACCTGTTTGTCTGCAGGGCTTCCTGAATACGTTTTGTCCAGATGGAGTTGTGCTGTATCGTCTGTATGATCTTGATATCCTTGGAATACTTGCTGACACGGTTCTTTCCGTGTGAACGGGCTTCTTTCAGAGCAAACTGCGCTTTTTGAATAAGATTGCCCTCTTCATGCATAACCAGTCCCATCGTAACACTCAAACGGTTTTCAACGCCTGCAAGTAAAAAGGTCATCTTATTGATATCCGTCTTGATGCAGACCAGACGCTCTTCACTGATACGCTCATCGACGCACAAGATACCGAAGGTATCCCCTTCAAGATGATATACACTCATCTCGTCAGAGTACATATTCACCAAAAAAGCACCCATCTGCTTGAGAAGTTCATCCCCGACCTCAAAGCCCTGCGTATCATTGATCAAGCTGAAGTTGTCAATATTGATGAGCACAAGGTCTTTTGGTCCATCAGTATCCAATGCCTCATTGAGCTTTTGTCGATTAGGAAGTCGCGTAAGCGGATGTGTTGTCATCTGTCGATAGACGTCTTCGTACTTGTTCGAAAG
>JBFFSC010000212.1:0-2716 GCA_041572615.1 Sulfurimonadaceae bacterium | reverse complement strand
GGCCAGCGAAAGTATTTTGGGCTTTGCTCAAAATACATCTATTAATTAACCTCTAACTGCTCAGGCAGGTTGAAGTACTTTCGTGTCGCCTTGAGTACTGATGCTTCGATCGGTTCATAGGCATAGGATTGATCAGCGATCAGTCCCGCTTTGGCAAGATCGTCTTGCGGACATCCACCTATCTTCGCTGTAGGGATCAGTTTACAATCTTTGAGTTTTTCCAGGATCGGTTCCATCGGATTGGCACCGTCAGGACCCGCACAGTATTCATAATCCAGCTTACGGTGGTGAATAAAACGTATTCCTCTGTCACCCGCTTCATAGATCAGGAACTCTTTGACTGATCCGAAGTGTTGGTTGATCATACCTTCACCCATCGTTGTCACCGCGACAAGGATAGTCTGTCCATCACTGGCCAGTTCCTCTTTCTCTTTACGAACACGCTCATTCGCAGCATCAAGGAATCCTCTGAACTCTTCGATATCAGCGTGAGCCTGTTTTCTTGCATCCACATCATAATGTGTCTCAAGTGCTTCAAAAGTCATGTTTGCAAATCTGTCTTTGGTAAACTCTTGACCACGGTCTTCACCGATAAGTCCGACGGCATCCGCACGACATTGGCGACAGTGCTGCATCAGTTTCATATCCATTCCACAAGCTTCCTGTACTGCCATCTGCTCCTGGTCAGTCGCCGAAGGTATACCGTCAAGGGCAAACTTCGTCCCGTATTCAGGCTCGGAGATGATCGGCATAATATTATGTAAGAAAACACCGATCTCTTTAAGCTTTTTAGAGACTTCAGGAAGGTGCTTGTCATTGATACCCGGGATCAGGACCGAGTTGGCCTTGATAAGAATACCTGCTTCAACACACTTTTTCATCCCTTCAAGCTGTTTCTCAAGAAGAATCTGTGCCGCTTCTTTTCCATAATAACGTTTGTTGTTATGGAAGATCCATGGATAGATCTGTGAACCGATCTCACCTGTCGTATCAACTGAGTTGATCGTGACCGTAATATGGTCGATGTCGTATTTCACCATCTCATCGACAAAGTTTGGAAGTTCCAAACCGTTGGTCGAAAGACAGAGTTTAAGGTCCGGTGCTTTTTCACGAACCATTCTGAAGGTATCAAAAGTCTTTTTCGGGTTGGCAAGGGCATCACCCGGTCCTGCAATACCAAGGACTGACATACGCTGGACTTCTCCACCGACGAACATGACTTTTTTGACTGACTCTTCCGGAGTCAGACGTTCACTGGTCACACCTGGGCGAGACTCATTTGAACAGTCATATTTTCTGTTACAGTAGTTACATTGAATATTACATGCTGGCGCAACCGCAACGTGAATACGTGCATAATGGTGGTGTGCACCTTCTGAATAACACGGGTGATCGTGGATCTTCTCTTGGATATCCGCCGGCATTGCTGCTTCGGCTGGATTACTTGAACTACAGCTCATTTTAGCTCCTTATATATATGGTTTTTCTAGGAATTCAAATGACCTCGCATCATGTAGCTATAATCATTTATTACTGTAGTTATTGCAAGAGATGTTCTAGAACTCAGCCCTAAGATCTCTAATGATGTCAATAAGTGTGAAAAGTACTGATAACAAGGCGAAACCTGAGGTTCCTAGCTGTAGCTAAGAACAAAGGTTTTAACGCAGTGAGCAGTGTTTTTCCCGCTTACCCTTCGGGCAGGAGTGTTTTTTACCTATTCTGCGTTACTTTTTCTCGGCTTAGCTATGGCTAGGCCTTCTAAAAAGTGCCTTGAGTAGGCAAAAAACGGTCTCTGTTGACGTTATCAGAGATCTTTGAGCTGAGTTCTGACACTTTCCTCCCCCATAAAAAACCATTTCTGACATTTTTGTCACTCTTTTGCCACTCTTGTCCTTTTTGTCTTTTTTCTCCGTATGCCTGAATAGAACAGTATATGCAGAACAATACAAAAATATATAAGGTAAGCAGATGAAGATAGCTGTTGCAATAACATCCGACAATCGTGTCTATCATAGCAACCCATGCACTGCCCCAAAGTTTTCGGTCTACAATATTGAGAAAATAAATACACAGGTTACGTTTTCACTAAGTGCAGTCTATGACAACCCCGCGTCCGGCAAACACGCACAGGATTTCAGCGAAGAAGAGATTAACTGCACCTGCGACATGGAGCGTCAAGAGGACTTCAGCCATGCCTGTGAACATTACGCCCTGCTCGAAGTCATCGGGGGCTCAAGCTATCTGCTGGCAGACAAATATTGCAAAAACACACTACGCAGCCTCCGTAACGGCGGTGTGTCCATCTACAAGGTCCCACCGATGATACGTGAAGTGGAAACTGCCATAGAAAATTTTTTACTAGGAGCCAATTATGCACGTTCAGTACAACACATCTATCATGCATCTTAATGATATGCCTTTGGATATCGGGTACGCCTCTGAAAAGGTGTCCGTCAAAGACGCCAACGGAAAGGAACAGACACTCGGCGGCCAAAACGGAAAGACGCAACTTATCATCACTCTCCCCTTTGTCGATGCGAACTATGAGAATGAACTCAGAGAGATCGCGAAGGAGCTGCCAAAAGGCGGAGAACATGAAGTCGTCTCGTCCATCATCGTAGCCAATGGGGAACACAAACCTGTCGATATCGAGGGGTTTGACTTCTATATCGATGAAGAGGAAGAGTTCGCAGATTATTACGGAGTCAAACTTAGT
>JBFFSC010000211.1:0-2809 GCA_041572615.1 Sulfurimonadaceae bacterium | reverse complement strand
TTCGTCCTTCCGAGACACATGAAGATTCAAACGGGCATGAAAATGCTTATGCACCGACGTCGCTTGATGACCTTATTCTTGCATGTGGTGGACAAAATGTTGATTATGATGAGAAAAACAACTGTTGTGGATTCCATGCAGAACTTCAAGCTCCGCATACAGCAGCAACACTGACAGGTAATGCACTTATGGGTGCGATGGATAACAATGCAGATTGGATGGTTACGCCTTGTCCACTGTGCCACCTTAAACTTGATACTCAATATGAGCATGCATCAAAAGCAATCGGTCGTGATGTAAAACTTCCGGTTCTGCACATGCAACAGATGATCGGTCTTGCCTTCGGTATCGACGGAAAAGAGCTTGGTCTGCAACACCACGTCAGCGAAGTCAATTTTGCTTAATCAAGTAAGGCTGATCGCCTTGCTTCCCTTCTTTTAACAATCCTTTACTCTATTAACGCATCTATCAAAAAAAATCATTATTCACATACTATTACTTTTAATTATAAAAGCAATTATCATTACACACATATTGACAAATCCTGAAATATTTTTTCCATCTAAAGCAAGCATCAAGTTTCAGCTTGTTAGTATAAGAGGCATATGTATATATCACAAAAGAACAAGGCAATTTTTTCTTATCACTGCTACAAACATCTTTTGTATATCAAAGGAGTCTTGTAGATGAAAATATCTCCACTTGAATTCGAAGACGCCAAGCTTCTGGCAACACAGTGGCAACAAGAGATCTCACAAAACCGAGAGCCCGCTGAAAAAAAATTCCACAGAATGATGGTCAATATGCTCAAGGACCCCCTTAACAAGGTCTTCTTGATTGAGCTATTGGATCAGAGTTTCCGATCCAACGACCCCAAACGTATAGCCGAGCAGATCGAATACGTATTTGAACAGTATGAAGGTACTGACATCTTCACTAACCTGGAAACACTTCTTATCGCCCTATTCCGCTCTGCCGGCATGTGGATACCGCAACTCTCTGTCCCTATGTTTGTCAACTATCTACGTAATGATATCAGCCGTATTGTCATCAAAGGCGAATCATCAGCTCTTCGTAACCATTTGCAGATGCGACGAGCTGAAGGCACAAGGGTCAATATCAACCTGATCGGTGAAGTAGTCCTGGGAGAGAACGAGGCCCATGAACGAATTGAGAAATATAAACAGGCCTTGCGCAATCCGAATATCGACTATATCTCCATCAAAATTTCGACTATATTCTCTCAGATCAATCCATTGGCACATGAGTGGACAGTGACACAGCTCAAGGAGCGTCTAAGTGAGATCTATCGCACAGCAATAGAGCACTCTTTTACTGATCCGTCAGGCCTTAAGCAGGCAAAGTTTGTCAATATGGATATGGAAGAGTACCGTGACCTCCACCTAACTCTTGATGCCTTTAAAGAGACACTCGAACAGAGTGAGTTTCATTCGCTGCATGCAGGTATTGTCCTACAGACCTATCTTCCCGACACCCTGAATGAACTCAAAAAACTTGCTCAATGGGCGAAAAAACGTGTTGAAAACGGGGGTGCCCCTATCAAGGTCCGGCTTGTTAAAGGCGCTAATCAGGAGATGGAGCTCACCGAAGCAAGTTTACGGCACTGGGAGTGTGTGACCTACTTGAAAAAAGAGTACAGTGATGCCAACTATAAACTTGCCATGGACTTTTTGCTTGACCCTGATGTCGCTCCTTATGTTCATGTCGGTATCGCTTCGCACAACCTCTTCGATCATGCGCTCGCGAACATCCTCGCCAAATCGCGCAAGGTAGATCAATATTATACAGCTGAGATGTTAGAAGGCATGAGTGAGACTGCCTATAAACTCCTCAAGGCAAAAGGGATTAATGTCATCTTGTATGCGCCTATCGCCAGTGCAAAAACCTTCACCAATGCTATTGCCTACCTTGTGCGCCGTTTTGATGAGAACACAGCCGATCAAAACTTCTTGCGCTACAGTTTCGGCCTTGAAGTCGGAACACCTCAATGGGAAAAGCTGATACAAAGCTATGACAAATCGATTAAAGCCATTCCTTTTATATCACAGACACCTTTTAGAACACAAGACCGAAATGAATCACCCAATCCTTTAGAGGTCGATGTAGAGCATTACCGTTTCAGCAATGTGGCTGACACCGATTTTTCACTTGAGCCAAATCGCAACTGGGCAGAGAAAATACGTAAGAAATGGCAAAACATTTCCCAGCAGGGAGGATATCATGCCACTCCTGTCATTGACGGACAGAATGTACAAGTACACGATCCTGTCGATGTGATAGACAAGTCCCAATATCATGAAGGCATCAAGGTCGGCTCTTACACCAATGCAGATGCTTCACAACTGCACCAAGCTGTCAATATAGCCGCTTTAGACCCTGATGGTTGGAGGGAGAAAAGCCTGAGTCAACGTCAGGAGATCCTGATGAACGTAGGCATTGAGCTTGAGAAACGTAGAGGAGACCTCATTGGTATTGCTGCTGCCGAAGTCGGAAAGGTCTTTACAGAGACTGACGTGGAGGTCAGTGAGGCCATCGATTTTTGTAATTTCTACCCTTACAGCGTTCGACAGATCAACAGTTATACCGGTATCAGTACCGTAGGTAAAGGCGTCGGTCTGGTTGTCTCCCCCTGGAACTTCCCCGTAGCCATTCCGACCGGAGGTGTTGCCGCAAGTCTGGCTGCAGGAAACACCGTGCTTATCAAACCTGCTTCAAACGCCGTACTTTGTGCCTATATGATGTGTGAATGTTTTTGGGCGGCAGGTGTAAGTAAAAAGGCACTTCAGTT
>JBFFSC010000210.1:0-2820 GCA_041572615.1 Sulfurimonadaceae bacterium | reverse complement strand
TTCAATGCCACCTATTATTTTCATGAAGGGAAGATGCAAGTCGCCAAAAAGATGATCCTGGTTCCTTTTGGGGAATATATCCCGCTTCCTTCCTTTTTAGCCAAACCTATCAATACTGCTATATTTGGAGGAGCCTCTGACTACCTGACAGCCAGTGAACCGACCGACTTTAATATCAAAGGCATCATCTTTCGAAATGCCATCTGTTACGAGGCGACCTGTCATCAGCTTTTTCAAAATGCTCCCACTTTCATGATCGCTACAAGCAATAATGCCTGGTTCATGCCCTCAATCGAACCATCCATACAAAGACTTCTGATGCAGTTTTATGCCAAAAAGAACGGTACCACCATCTTGCACGCTGCAAATAGCGCCGGCGGGGGAATCATTTACCCCTGAACTGACACAAGCTTATAACCAAGTAAACTAGTAAAGTTTAACTCCCTCTTATCTTCTTAAAGCTATGATTACCTCATAAACTATTCAGGATATTCAATGAAAATAGCAAACAATGTGACCGAACTTATTGGTAATACGCCCCTTGTCCGCCTTAATAAAGCATCCGAAGAGACAGGATGTACTATTTTGGGAAAATGTGAGTTTATGAACCCGACCTCTTCTGTCAAGGATAGAATCGGTTTTAATATGGTCAACACTGCTTTGGAAAATGGAACGATCAACAGTGATACGACCATTATTGAACCGACCAGCGGTAATACCGGGATTGCGCTCGCATCAGTGTGTGCCGCACTTAACCTGAAACTGATTTTGACGATGCCGGAATCCATGAGTATGGAACGTCGTAATCTCTTGAAAGCCTTGGGTGCGGAGCTTGTCCTGACACCTGCACCCTTGGGCATGAAAGGTGCGATCAACAAGGCTATTGAACTTAATGAAGAGATGAGTAACTCCCATATTCTGCAGCAGTTTCAAAATCCGGCCAATCCTGATATCCATCGCAAGACGACCGCTATCGAGATTTTGAATGACACCGACAAACAACTCGATATCTTTGTAGCGGCTGTTGGGACAGGAGGATCACTTACTGGAGTCAGTGAAGTCTTGAGAAACACGCTTGCGAACGTTGAAATCATCGCTGTAGAGCCGACAGCTTCTCCTGTACTTTCCGGCGGCAACCCGGGACCACACAAGATCCAGGGCATAGGGGCTGGCTTTATACCCGATATCCTGAACACGGAGATTTATGGTGAAGTCATACAAGTCAGTGACGAAGATGCCATGGCAACCTCAAAAGCATTAGCCAAAGAAGAAGGCCTCTTGGTAGGTATCTCTGCCGGTGCCAACGTATTCGCGGCCAAAAAAGTCGCCTCCCGTCCGGAGAACAAAGGCAAGACCATTGTCACTATTCTTTGTGACACAGGCGAACGTTACCTTTCAACTGCTCTTTTTTCCCAAGACTAATGCGTCTTCTTGAGACTATTCATATCAAAGATGCCAAGGTATTAAACCTTGGCTATCATCAAAAACGTATGAAAGAGTCTCGAGATATTTTAGGCTATTCATCTTCCCTTAGCCTTGATCTTACCCCTCCTGCACATGGTGATTACAGATGCCGTATCATCTATGAAGAAAAAATCGAAAAGATCGAATATATCCCCTATCAGCAAAAAAAGATCAACAGCTTCAAACTTATCCATTCAGATATCGATTACCCACTGAAATATGAAGATAGAAGCGGGATAGAAGCCCTTGTGAGTCAAAAAGGCGAGGCTGACGAGATCATCATTATCAAAGATGGCCTTGTCACTGATACCAGTATTGCCAACCTCTGTTTTTTTGACGGAAAGCATTGGCTCACTCCAGAACATCCCCTACTAAAAGGTACGACCCGACAACGGCTTCTTGACGAAAAGAGAATAGAGTGTGCCAAGATACACTACGAGGACATCCCCCGATTCTCAAAAGTTGCCGTAATGAACGCTATGACTGATTTTATGGTCATAGAAAATGCTATAATTGTGTAATTACTCTATTTTTCAAGGATTACAATGCTCTATGATGTATTAAAAGACCGCAGTTATGGTGAGCTGATGCAGAGACATATTGTGGATATTTTAACGCATCTCTTTGAAAAAGACCAGACCTTTGGCATCTTGTGCAAAATAGAGACACTCAGTTTTGATCCGGAGCTTCCCAATGAGATCACTTCCGAGTTTCGTCCGATGACACTTTTCTTTCTTGCCGGTTATACCTTTGAAAGTGCCCGTATTGAAAAAGACACCTTGATTTTTGAGGCAGGCTTTGGCGCGAGTAACCTTGGCAGTGTCGTTACCGTACCTCTTTTGGGGATCATGCAGATCATTATCGATGAGACCCCTATCTTCGTCAATCTGGCTTCTCCGCTTGAAACGAGCCAGACCAAACCGAAAAACAATGAGTCTGTCGCAAGCGGTGAAAAGTCCTCGATGGAAGCCCTGCTCTCCAACCCCGAAAATAAAAAATTTTTAAAATAGACGGATTCTCATCAACAACCCCTCTTCTGTTTAGATGCAAGATCTTCAATGATATCATCAAAAAATCTCCTTGATCACAGAGCTATATAAACATGTTTAAAAGTAAAGACTGTTATTTAAAGTGGGAGAATTAGGTCAACATGACTCCGGGCATATTGCCCAAAGAATTGATTTAGACGGAGCGAACGCTTAAAAGATAGTTGACGACATTGTCGACAAAGGCGTCGTGTTTACGCTCTTTAGAATATGCGATATAGAATTTGCGCATGATACGGTAACCCTTGATACGTGCTTCGTAAATACGTCCGGCTGCAACATCATCCGCCAGAACGTGGCGGGACATGAC
>JBFFSC010000209.1:0-2933 GCA_041572615.1 Sulfurimonadaceae bacterium | reverse complement strand
GAAAGCAGCGGACTTAAACTGAGGATAATAAAGTCGACACTCCCTACCTGGCTCAGTGTGGGTGACAAGGTGCAGTGTAATATCCAGGAAGCATCGGTCTGTGTGAGTAAAGAGTGCCCGGGAAAGGTCTCCATTGAAAACAGGATCAAGGCGCGTCTTAAAGACCTCCGGGTCAAAGAGAGCCTTTGCGAGCTCACCTTTGAAAGTGAGTTTGGCGAGGTCAGGGCTTTAATAACCCAGGTGGCACTCGATGAGCTTGGTCTGGAGAAGGGATGTGAAGCGACGATGCTAATGCGCGGTGTGGATATATCGATAGAACCCTACATCGATACCCTCGACACACTCAAGCTCTATCAGGTAGTCACTAGAACAAAAGATGCAAACTAAATCAAAACGATACAAGGAGAAAAGATGGCAGTAATGATTACTTCAGAATGTACTAACTGTGATGCATGTGCACCGGAATGTCCGGTTGCAGCAATTTTGGACGGAGATAATGCAAAGAACCCTTACGCAGGGGATGAGCGTTATTACGTAAAACCTGAGACCTGTGTTGAGTGTGTCTCTCATGCGGATACTCCGCGTTGTGCGGATGCATGTCCGGCAGATGGTGCGATTGTATGGGATATGCCATATACAACAGACTTTACAGATTATTATCTTGCAGGAAATGAGGACGGTACCTATATGATCCGTGAACACAAGAAAAAAGGTCTTATGCTTCCTACCGTGAAAGAGTTGGCATTTTTAGATGAAATAGGTATGGACGCGCGTGAAGCTCATGCCAAAGTGGCTGATTCATTTTAGGACGCGGCAGTGAATATAGCATTTGCTTCATCGACAGGTGAAAAGATCGATCAGCACTTCGGATGGTCCAAGCAGTTCTATCTGTATGAGATAAGCGAGGATAGTGCTGCCTTGCTCAAGATCATAGACAGTTCTGAAGAGCCTGAGGAAGAGGTCGCAAAGTTGACCTATAAGATCGGTACCATAGAAGATGCAGATATCATGTACTGTACCCAGATCGGGCCTAAGGCCTCTCAAATGGTACAGTCTTCAGGTATCCACCCCGTACGTGTGGCAGAGGGTGAAGATTTGAAAAAAGCTATTACCGATGTGCAGGAGATGCTGAAGAATCAGCCTCCGATGTGGCTGCTTCGTGCTTTTCATAAGTCACGATCGAGAAGTGCCTAAAGGCACTCAACCGGTTTCTGATAGGGAAACATATAATGATCACTTCGTCCCAAGTGATGATTATGTGATTCGTAGACACTGTCAAAGATCCAACTTGTCCCCGCTTGAGGCAGTGAGATCTTTTAGTGAGACAATTACAATGAAGCAAAGCGTGGCACTCCTGAGTGTCGGTAAGACCCTGAAACTATTTAACCAAAGGAGACAAAATGTCTGTAATAATCGATGATACCTGTATAACCTGTGATGCATGTCTGCAAAACTGTCCTGTCAACGCGATCGTGGATGATGAACATAACCCGCTGGGAGAGAGCCGCTATTACGTGCAGCCTGAGAAGTGCATCGAGTGTGTCGGTGTCTATGATGATCCCCAATGTGCTGCCATCTGTCCGAGCATCGGTTGTATCACCTGGGATATGGCTTATACCAAAGAGTTTGAAGAACATTTTTTAAATGAAGAACTTTATAAGCTCGGTACGAAAAAAGGGGTGTTGAAGACACCATCTTTCAGAGAGAAAAAATACCGCACCGACATTCCTTTGGAGATGCGTGGTGTGGGTAAAGAAGTCCAGGAAGAGCCTGAAGAGAAAGAGGTAGGTTAAGGTGGCCTACGCCCTGGATCGTCTGGGAGATATTGCCCGGAGTCTGGATGCCATGCAAAAAGAGTGCATGTTCACTCTGGCTCTGAAAATCGTTGATGACACCTGCAAGATGGATGAATATGAACGCAGCGTGTTCATGCAGCTTTTTGATGCGATGAGCAGCTACGAGAGCGAGTTTTTTGAACCCCTTGTCTTTACCTTGATCAGTGAAGGAAGAAGCAACCCTACGGCGCAGATTTATGCGCAGATCAAACCCCATCGTAAAGCCGGTATGGACTACATCGGCCGCCCCAATATGAAAGCCTTTAAAGCCTATGTCCGTGAATGTCTGAGTTAATGGCATAGATGCAAAAAGTCCTGCAGTTTCATAGTATGGCCGGTACATTTTATGTGCTTAGATCCAAGGATAAGAAGTTTTGTATACAGTTTGATGAACAGGTGTTGACGCAATTTCAATATGACAGCCTTGTCGATGCGGTGGAAGAGTTTGTCAATGAGAGCGGTTTCTTTATCTATCATCCGGAGCTTTCATACCCCCTGGATCTGTTTGATCTGGGAGTGCCCGATGATATCAGCGGGTGGGAGTCGCTGTATTAAACAGCGCCAAAAAGTACTTTTCCTTCTTTAGTCTGTGCAGCTTTGACCTCTTCAAAACTTTTTTCAGGAATGCGAAGTGTAGAGGCTTTGATCTCATTACATACCGTATCGATCTTCTCCTCGGCACTGAGCTTTTTCAAATCACCCTTGGACAGGTCGGCATGTTCCAACAGTTCATTCCACACTGAACTCTCATCCAGACTGAAGGCATTGAAGGTGAAGCCTGCATACTCAAACTTCCCATCATAGTCCAGATCAGTCACGAAAAGAAGATAGGTGCCATCAGGACTTAAAACGTCTTTGTAACGTTCGACAAAGGGTTCGAAAAAATCAAATGTCTCAAGCTCACAGGCAAGGACATCGATAGTATCTCCCTTACTGGTCAAAACAACCTGTTTTGCTGTTGCTTTTGGAGGAAGTTGTTTGCTTTCTGTAAGCACTTTTCCCGGTGTGATGACCAGGCTTCCACGGTACCCGTAGTCATAGTCGTCAGTCTTGGCATTGAAAGTCGCTTGCCACTGGAGGTTGTTGTTATAAATAAAG
>JBFFSC010000208.1:0-2957 GCA_041572615.1 Sulfurimonadaceae bacterium | reverse complement strand
TTATCGTCCTCATCAACGATAGCTTCTACTGGACATTCATCAATACATGCTGCACAGTTGATACAAGTATCTCCAATCATTACTGCCATATTATTTCTCCTAATTTAAAATGTTCACGTTACTATATCGAAAAAGTTTTAATATTCCCAAAAATCGATGCTTAACTTTTACTCATGAAGCCCTAAGTAACTTTTTATCTCATCTACCCTGTCCGTCTTTTCCCAGGAAAAGAGATCTTCTGCACGTCCAAAATGCCCATAAGAGGCTGTACGTCGATAAATTGGTCGTAATAGATTGAGACTTTTTATAATACCTTTAGGACTCAGGTCAAAAAGTTCTTTGATACAGGCTTCTATCTCTTTTTCATCCACAACAGCGGTACCTTCCGTATTTACCATAATTGAGACCGGCTGAACTACACCAATCGCATAAGCAATCTGTATTGTAACCTTCTCACATACACCCGCTGCCACAAGGTTCTTAGCAATATAGCGCGCAGCATAAGCAGCCGAGCGGTCGACCTTGGTCGGATCTTTTCCTGAAAACGCGCCGCCACCATGCGGACAGGAGCCCCCATAGGTATCTACAATGATTTTGCGTCCTGTCAGACCTGCATCACCCTGTGGTCCTCCGATAACAAACTTTCCGGTAGGATTGATATGATATTTGACATCATCACTCAGTAGACGTTTTGGGATCACTGCTTTGATGACTTCCTCAATCACATCTTCTTTTAGTTGTGACTGTGTCACATCAGGAGCATGCTGTGTCGAGACAACAACCGTATCGACGCCGACGGGTTTTCCATTGACATATTTAACCGTCACCTGTGCTTTCCCGTCAGGGCGAAGGTACGAGATTATTCCGTCTTTTCTTACCTTAGCCAAACGCTGTGTCAGTTGATGGGCAAGATAGATAGGCAGCGGCATCAATGCCTTTGTCTCATTACAGGCATAACCGAACATCAGCCCCTGATCACCAGCACCGATCTCTCCGTCTGCCTGATCAACACCCTGGTTAATATCCGGAGACTGCTCACCCAAGCCATTGAGTACAGCCGCTGCCCTGTAGTCAAACCCGTACGTTGCATCGGTATAACCGATCTCTCGTATTACATTCCTCGCAATATCCTGAATAGGGGCATATGCCGTCGTCTTCATCTCACCGGAGATCATACAAAAACCGTTAGAGACCATTGTCTCACATGCAACACGTGCATTAGGATCTCGTTCTATGATGTAGTCTAAAATCGCATCAGAGATCTGATCTGCCATCTTATCCGGATGTCCTTCCGTTACAGACTCGGAAGTAAATAAATATTCTCGTGTCATCGATAAGTCCTTTGTTTAAATAATGCCGGCATTATAGCGCAAACAGAGATTTGCAAAGCTTCTGCCTGTTTACTTTAATATATTCTAAATTTAATAATCTATATTTTTGTGTGATTTAAACTTTAGATTTTTGTGTTAAAATCCCAGAACAAAATTTTTAATTTAAGGACAGCTCAATGCTAGTAACAAAAAAGGCTCCAGATTTTACAGCAACTACAGTACTTGGTAACAACGAGATCGTTGATGACTTCAACCTATATGAAAACTTCGGTGAAAACGGTACAGTTTTATACTTCTACCCACTAGACTTCACTTTCGTATGTCCATCTGAGATCATCGCTTTCGATCACCGTTTGAAAGAGTTCCAAGATCGTGGTATCAATGTAATTGGTGTTTCTATTGACTCTCAATTCTCTCACTTTGCATGGAAAAACACTCCGGTAAACGAAGGTGGAATCGGTCAAATCAAATACCCACTAGTAGCTGACCTTACAAAAGAGATCGCTAAAGCATACGACGTACTTCTTGACGGTGGTGTTGCTTTACGTGGTTCATTCCTAATCGACAAAGATGGTACTATCCGTCACGCGGTAATCAACGACCTTCCACTTGGACGTAACATCGATGAGATGATCCGTATGGTTGACGCAATGCTTTTCACTAACGAACATGGTGAAGTATGTGCTGCAGGTTGGAACAAAGGTGACGAAGGTATGAAACCTACAACTGACGGTGTTGCTGAGTATCTTGGTAAACACGAAGGTGACCTATAATCTCTGGCGCTAAACGCCGACACTCCCGTCGCTAAAGCGTAAGTGGGGTGCTTCTTTCGTAAAAGGGTTCAGCCCTTTTACAACCTCTTCTTTTTAATTCCTCACTTTTCTTAATTCTGATATTTTATTTTAAACATAATTCGTCTTTTTGGTGTCTGTCCTTTTTTCTCCGCAAAAAAGAGCGAAAAAGGACAGACACATTAAATAAAATTAAGTAGATAAGTGTAAAAACTATTTAGAGAAAGAAACCTTGACCTTCTGTGCCAACTGTTCCGGAAGTAGTCCAAGCGACTCTTCCACAAGTTTCGTATTTCCATGCGTGATAAAGGCATCCTCATATTCAAATGACTTCAGCTTGATACCGGTGATCCCATCTTCCGCCAGGAACTCTAATATTGCCGAACCAACCCCGCCCATCTTAGCTGAATCGGAAAAGACATACCAGTGTGAAAAGTTCTTAGCACATTCACGCAGCATCTCGGCATCAAGAGGTTTGACAAACCGTAAATCCAAGATGGAAATATCTTCGTCCATCAGCCCTGCTGTCTGCATAGCACGTCCTACACCGTTGCCATAACCGATAAAGAGAATATCGTTTTTTGACTCTTGTAGCATCACAGACTTTCCAAGTTCAAAAGGCTTGGCCCCCTCTTTACTCTCATCCAAAAAAGCACCGCGGGGGTATCGAAGGGCACATGGACGATCATACTTATAGGCAAAGTCCATCGCCGCATGCATATCATTTTCATTACGTGGGGCCAAAAGTGTCATATTCGGGATAGCACGCAGATAGGAGATGTCAAAGGCTCCCTGGTGGGTCTCTCCATCTTCACCGACTATCCCTGCTCTGTCC
>JBFFSC010000207.1:0-2974 GCA_041572615.1 Sulfurimonadaceae bacterium | reverse complement strand
GCTGCAAGTGAGTCAATCCGTCCGTCTTTTTTCTGTTTGATAATCCCCTTCATCGACTCTTCAGCCTCAAGCGATGAATGCGATTCATCCTGCAGATAGACAGGTCCGTCAAAGTCAACAAGCTTCATAAAATGATCCACACGGCGGCGCATCTCATCTTCGCTGCTCCCACCCATAGGTATACCGACGACCACAGCCTCTGCACCCCACTCAGCCAGGACCTCTTTAACAGCGCTCGATGCCTGGTTCCTGTTTTTACGTTCAATTGCATTAAGAGGCGTCACGAAGTTTTTATCGGCAGAATAGGCTAAGCCGATACGTTTAAGACCCAGATCGATTGCAATAATTTTCAAAACCACTTTCCTTTCTGGCACTAAAGACCGTTCCACCCATTGCCAAAGTGCAAGTGGTGTATACTATTTACCTAAACAGAAGTTTCCAAACATCTTGTCAAGCATCTCTGAATGTTCATAAGGCCTGGTAATCGATGAGACCTCGGTAATTGCTCTGTTCATATGAAAGGAGAAAATCTCCAACTCTTGTTCTTCTAAAGGCATCTTGGCCTCTTCTATCTCGGAAAGTGCTTTTTTCACCGCATTGATCTGGCGTGCAGATATCAGCATCATCTCATCCGAGACATTCTTTCTATCCATTATATTCTCAAGTGAAGTGATCAGTTCCCTTGCGCTCTGCTTGCAGCTAAGTTCGATCGGTGAATACTCTTCGATCTTCTCTTTGTCAAATTTTGTCACAAGATCTGTCTTGTTAAGCAATGTAATAAAGGATTTTTCTTTCTTGTGTCCTTCAATCAATGAGATGATCTTGGCATCTTCTTCATCATACACCCTGGAATTGTCAAACAGAGCAATGACGATATCACTCTGTTCTATCGCTTCAATACTGCGTTCGATACCAATACGCTCGATCTCATCATTGGCATTTCTAATCCCTGCCGTATCTACCATGCGGATAAGATGCGTCCCTATTTTGACCTCTTCTTCGATTGTATCACGTGTTGTACCTGCAATATCCGAGACAATCGCGCGTTTATAATTCAATAGCGCATTCAATAAAGAGCTTTTACCGACATTGGGCTTACCAATAATTGCGACTTTAAAGCCCTGCATAAGCCCCGCACGGCTCTGGCTGGCCTGCAGGGTATCTGAAAGCTGTATCCGCAGCTCATCCAGGCGCTCTAAGATCTGGTCGATAAGGTCTTGAGGCAGGTCTTCTTCCGCGTAGTCGATAGTGACTTCAGAATAGGCCAGGATGTTAAGCAGGTCATCACGTACGTTTTCGACATAACCTTTCAACTCACCCTTCATCTGCTTTGCCAGGATCTTTGCCGCATCTTCACTCTTGGCTTCTATCAACTGTGCTATAGCCTCGGCCTCTGTCAGGTCAATGCGACCGTTTAAAAAAGCTCTCTTGGAGAACTCACCCGGTTCTGCCAGGCGTGCACCCTCTTCCAAGACAGCCTGCAGGACCTGTTCGGCAACGATTTTTCCCCCATGACATTGAAACTCGATGATGTCTTCTGCCGTAAAAGAGTGAGGCCCCTTAAAATATACTACGATTGCTTCATCGATCAGTTCATTCGATCGGTTGTACAGAGGACTCAGTGTAGCATGGCGTGGTATAAAGGTACTCTTTTTTGAAAGCTTGTTTGCGATATGAAGGGCATCTTCTCCGCTGAGGCGGATGATAGAGATCGAACCGATACCATGCGCTGTCGCAACGGCTGCAATTGTATCGTTCATCGTGTTAGTTGTTATTAAATGAGTTGACGATGATAAACTTTGCTCCATCGCGTGTTGAACGTATAGCTACGTACTTATCCGGATACGTCGCACGAAGTTCGCGAAGTGCTATTTGTACCAGAACACCATCTAAGATCTTTGTCTGTGCACGACCGTCACGGTCTATGTTCTCATTAACACTCTCAAGATACTTGCAGATCATCTCTTCCTGGTTTTTCAAAAATTCTGCAATCTCAAGGCGGAGTTGTAGCTGATATTTTGCATTGATCCAGTTGTAAAGCATATAGGATAGAGCCTTGTATCGATAGCCCTCTTTTCCGATCAATAAAGCGGCATCTTTACCTGTAAACTCTACAAGTATCGTCTTCTCGTCATGCTCGCACACCTTGATATCGTCAATGTCGAAACAAGCATGTTTAAAAAGTCTGTCCAAGTCTTCTTTGACCTCTGAAGCGACCTCACTGGGTTTACAACACTCTTCAAAAAAATTGTCTATTGCATTAGCGTGGCTTGAACGCTGGTATGTATTCTCTAATTGTTTATGTATCTCATCATGGGATTTTTCACAGATTTCTGTCTCTTCACCCACATATATTTCATCGTCTTCATCTGCATAGAGATCAGACCCGTCATAATCATCCTCTTGATCCGTAACGAATGACTCAGGCAAGATAATATCATTATGCGAAGTACTCTCTTTTCTAGCTGTCTTGTTTCTTTTCTGCTTTGTTTTCTTATAAGATGAACTTTCTGCATGCTCATTTTCTGACACATCAGCCTGAGCACTCCTTGATTCAGACGTTTTCTCTTGTACAGCTTGCGGTTTTTGTACAGAAGCTTCGACAACTTTTGATGTAGCGACGATAATAGCTTGTTTTTTAAACAGTCCAAAAAGACCGCTTTTAGGTGCCTGGATCACCTCGATATTAAGTTGTGTAATAGAACATGACAGTTTTTCAGCAGCCTTAGAATAAGCGCCTTCTAAGGTCTCCGCTTCTATCTTGACCATAATTTATACCTCTTTAGCCTTTTTCATGGCTTGAAATCTGTTATTTACTACGAATTGTTGAGCAATAGAGAAAATATTATTAACCAACCAATAAAGGACAAGTCCTGCCGGGAATGTCACAAAGAAAAATGTAAATATAATCGGTAAAAATCTAAATATCTTTTCCTGCATTGGATCCGTGAAATTACTTGGCGTAATACGTTGT
>JBFFSC010000206.1:0-3005 GCA_041572615.1 Sulfurimonadaceae bacterium | reverse complement strand
TCAATCATCCATTGTGTCAGCGTCTGTCCTTCGATAAACTCTGTCACATTATAGAGATAGTTTCGTTTGCGTGTCGGAAGGTATGACTTTGCAACATGAGGGCTGTTGATACGAATCGCGATCCACTCCTCCATCATAAAACGGTCAAGATAGGCATTATCATCTTTCATGTCGATCGAAGGTGTCTTGATGACGACCGGTGTATTGGTCTCATTATCGACAGCATGATAGACATGGCTTCGACTGCTGCCACTTAACTCGCGGATGATCGTATATCCGTCGAACTCCATCCTCGCATCAAGGATTGGCGGAAAGGGTTTTTCACTCAGCTGTTTATAGATCTCATCCAAATCTTTCTTCGGCAAGGCATCGACTCGGACAATCTGGATCGTCAGATTGTCATCACTGCCTTTTTCATAGGCCTTCTCTACGATCGATTTGGCAGCATAGGGAAAATCCTCTCTGTTCTGCTGCAGCGTGTAGATGATAAAATCATGACTGACAAACTCATAGACACCGTCTGTCATAAACAAGAAGATATCCCCCTCTTCAACCTGCAGCTTCTCATAATCTGTACTTACCTGCGTATCCATCCCTAAGGCACGGGCAAGATAGCTCTTTTCATTTGAGACCCAAAGCCGATGGTCTTCTGTCAACTGTTCCAGCTTGTTATCTCTTAACCTGTAAATACGGGTGTCGCCGGCATGAAAGATATGGGCTGTACTCGAACGGATGACCATTGCACTGAAGGTACAGACATATCCTCTGTTCTTATCGTAATGATACTGACTTTGTCTGCTTTGAGAGTTCAACCAAGAGTTTGTCGCCGCCAGAACACGTTCTGCCGATTTCTTTACCGACCAGGACTCTGGCGTAGAGAAATAGTCACTTAAAAAAGTAGTCACAGAGACCTTGCTGGCGATCTGGCTCACTTCACTACTGCTAATGCCATCAGCCAATGCAATAGCAATGCCCTTATGTGTCAATTGCGGTTCTTTTGGGATGCGGATATCATGAAAGTCTTGGTTGACCTCTTTACGGCCTTTGTCTGAATATTCACCAATTGTTATCTGTAATTGATTGTTCATTGTATTAAGTCAGTTGCCTTGAGAGAGGGATTGCCTCTGCTATGAAAAGCTGAGGCGGTAAAAAAATATGTCCCTATATCTTACCATGATTTGTATGGCAGGAACTTACCGTTCATTGTAATCACAACACGATCACCCGCAGGGTTCTCTTCCTTGTCAACATCCAAAGAGAAATCGATCGCACTCATAATACCATCACCAAACTTCTCCTGGATGACCTCTTTAAGTGTATCACCATAGACACCGACAACCTCATAAAGACGATAGACAAGTGGATCAGTTGGAATTGTTTGATCCCATGTCTTTGTAGGGAATACCTGTAAGGCTTCGGCAACGTCTGCATTTAATCCCAGCACTTCACAAAGTTTTTCTGCCGCCTCTTTTTTCAAACTGTTCATACCCAAACAGGCAGAAGTGACAAACACGGATCCAAGGGAAACTTTTTCGGCTATCTCTTCCCAACTTAACCCGCTACTTTTCTTGGCGGCCAATATCTCTTCAGTCATCTCTATTTTTTTCATATCTTTTATCCTTTGGTAATATATAAGCACCTCTAAAAAGCCTGTAACAGAGTCAGCTTTTCAGGGTTTTTTTGAAGTGCCTGACATAAAGCTTTACAGACATAAAGTCTGTAAAGGCTCATTGTAAAGTCTAGTCCAGTTTTCTTTTTGGGCTCTCTTTTACGTGTGTAAAGTAAAGCGTTAAACCAGTGAACAGTAGACCACCACATAAGTTACCCAATGCAACTGGAAGCTCATTCCATAGAAGGTAATCAGAGATTGTAAAATCACCACCCATGATCAAAGAGAACGGGAACAGGAACATGTTTACGATTGAGTGCTCAAAGCCCATGAAGAAGAACAGCATGATCGGCATCCACATTGCAATCGCTTTACCACTGACTGTCGTTGAAACCATTGCACCCACAACACCCATAGCAACCATCCAGTTACAAAGCATACCACGGAAAAATACTGTTAACCATCCTGTGAAACCATGCGCCTGGTATCCTAATGTACGCGCTTCACCGATACCTGCCACTTTGGTTGCGATCTGTCCACCAAAGCCTGCAATGCTGGTATCAAATGTACCATACGTAAAAATAAAAGCCATCATCATAGCAACAGTTAAGGCACCTCCGAGGTTACCTAAAGCAACAAGTCCCCAGTTTCTAAGGATCTGGCCGATTGTAACACCAGGTCTTTTGTCAAGCCAAGCTAATGGAACCAACATAAAAACACCCGTCAACAGATCAAACTTCATTAAGTACAACATAATAAACCCGACAGGGAATAGTGCTGAGGCCAAAATAAATGAACCTGATTTCATTGCTACAGTAATAGCGAATACCGCTGCAAGTGCTAAAATCGCTCCTGCCATATAACCACGAATCAATGTATCCTTGGTAGACATATAAACTTTTGACTCACCCGAGTCAACCATTTTTGTGACAAATTCAGTAGGGACTAAATAAGACATTTTTTTCCTTTTTATTTTCTAACATCCATGATGCTTAATTCACGCTATAAAGCTCACAACTATTTCAAAAAGCTTTATATACTTTTTCAAATAAATGCTTTATGGCAAAATTCTATCAGTAAAATGCTCAGCTTATAACCATAAGATGATTAAAATTTATACAACATTGATCACTTGAAGCAATTGAGCGGTGCCTATGTTATAAGCATATTATATAGATAGCATATCTGAGGTGTTGATTAAAGATTGTGACAGGATGACGATATAGAAAATGGTAGTGTCTTAAAAAATCTACTACAAGATTGTCAATCTAAAAAATGCCTGATAAAAATAGAGAGAAATAGGAATGGTGGTTCGTACTGGATTTGAACCAGTGACCACCACCATGTCAAGGTGGCACTCTACCACTGAGTTAACGAACCATTCAGTTGAAGGCTG
>JBFFSC010000205.1:0-3033 GCA_041572615.1 Sulfurimonadaceae bacterium | reverse complement strand
GATTTTTAAAATATTATCCATGATGTGATTCCTAAAAAATTAATTGTGGGTTTATAACACAGAGTATCTGATAGCTTATTGAAGCAAATCAATTACAGTACGTGGTAAAAGCTCATATTCAAGTAGATGAATACGGTTTTTGAAGGACTCGAACTCCTCGCCTTCGATACGGTGAAGTTCTTGCTGGGCGATGACGGAGCCGCCGTCAAGTTCTTCACTGACCCAGTGTACAGAGATGCCTGCCGGCTTGTCAGGATGTTCATAACTCTGCTCGATCGCTTTGGCCCCTTTAAAGTGTGGAAGCATGGATGGATGCAGGTTGATGGCTTTGATGTTATTGGTAAAGACAGGTGTCAATATTCTCATAAAACCTGCCAGAACGACAAGGTCAGGTTTGTAGTAGCTTATCCGGTTGACCAACTCCTGATCAAAGGCCTCTCTTGAATCATAAGCTGTATGCTCTATGATATTGACAGGGATGTTATAGGGCTTGAGTTTGTCAATACCCTTGGCCTCTTTATTGTTGGTGATGGTTGCGACGACTTCTATGCCCTCGTGTTGATTGACCTCTTTGATGATCTGAAGCATATTGCTTCCTGCCCCGCTAAAGAGGATAAGTACTTTTTTTACAGACAAGATAGTCCCTTGATGATATCTTCGGGTGTGAGTGCATAAGAGTTCTTTTCAACAGATGCTGCACTTACAGTCTGGGCGAGAGAAGCTTGAATGGCAGCATTTATCGTAGAATATCCCTGCGCGAGTAAAGCGCCGCATAGACCGGTCAGGACATCACCGCTGCCACCCTTGGCCAGGGCAGAAGTTCCGTGTGGATTGATATAGAAGGTGCCTTGATGTGCGATGATGGTATTGGCACCCTTGAGGATTACGACGAGGTGAGGAAACTTCTCATTAAAGCGTTCGATATATGTGAAACGTTCTTCTTGCAATTCATGTACAGTGATATCGGCGATTCCGGTCATTTTCAGTATATGAACAAACTCTTTAGGATGAGGGGTTATGATCAGTTCCCTGTGCAATAGGTCATAAAAAACAGAGTGATAAAAAATATCGGCATCAAGGACCATCGGGATGTTATGGGCCAGGATTTGCGAGAGACGATCTCTTTGAAAGTCTCTGCCAAGTCCCATTCCACAGGCAATGGCAGTAGTGTTTTCAGGAAGTGATGTGTCTTGCATAAGTGCGTAAGGCAAAGCAGTGATCTTTTCACCGACCAGTGTAACCAGGCCAGCCCCATAGTTCAAGGCCGAGAGACCTGAAATGATGGATGCACCCTCTTTATCACCATGAACGAGGCTGAGGTGACCGAAACTTCCCTTGTGCGTGTTTTTCTTATGTCTAAAAGGAGGATGAAGGTCATGTTTGTCAAGAAGCTTCCAGTTTGACTCTGTCTCATATATCTTGCGGGGGAGACCGAGATCAATCTGTTCAATATGACCGACATTCTCTTTGGCCTTATCTGAAAAAAGACCCCGCTTGAGTGCTCCCATCGTTAGTGTCACATCTGCAATAAAAGCGTGCGGGTGGAGGTGGCCTTCCTTATTGAGGCCGGAGGGCATGTCGCAGGCGATCTTGATACCATTAAAACAGTTAAGCCGTTCAAGCAGTGTACTGCTCTCCTGATCCATCTCCCGTGAGAGTCCGGAACCAAAAAGTGCATCCACGATAATGTCGGCATCCTCAAGCCCGTTGACGGGGTCAAGTCCTATTGCTCCAAGCCGTTCAAGCTGAAGTTTTCCGATCTCAGTAGAAGGCGGTTTATGCAGATAGAGCCGGACGTCAAAATTAAGATGTAAAAGACGTGCGAGGGCAATGCCGTCCGCACCGTTGTTCCCCGGACCGGATACAATCAGGAGTGTTTTGGCAGAAGCACAATAAGTTTTTATATATGCAGCCATGCCATTGGCTGCGTGTTCCATAAGAAGATCTTCACTCATATGAAATGCCTCATAGGCACGTTTGTCTAAAGTGTCGACCTCAAAGTAAAGGTTTTGCATCATTAACCCCGTTCTGCCGTTTATATTCACGCAATTATAACAAAGGTTTAATCAATAAATTTTAATATATATTAGATTTAAATTTATTTCATTTATATATATAAATCTACTATAATTGGGCATCGAAAAAAAAGGAATATGCATGGCTTTTTCAAAAGAGAAGCGTAAAGGAACGATCAGCGGTATTGTCTTTGTGGCACTGGTAGCTGCTGCAGCAACATATATTTCAGAGCTAGCACCTGTAGCCAAGATGGGTATCTCTCCTCTTGTTGTGGGTATTGTCATCGGTATCTTTTATGCCAACACACTACACAATAAATTTCCTTCAGAGTGGGAGACAGGGATTGTCTTTTCTGCCAAGAAGATCTTGCGGTTTGCTATTGTCTTTTACGGTTTCAGAATCACGTTTCAGCAGATCGCCGAGGTGGGATTTGAAGGTTTTATGGTCTCGTTTTTAATGCTCTCATCGACGATGATCATTGGGGTATGGATAGGTCAAAAAGTGTTCAAGATGGATAGAGACACTTCTATCTTGAATGCTTCAGGTGCTTCGGTATGTGGAGCGGCGGCTGTCCTGGCAACGGAACCAGTGTTAAAAGCCGAAGAGCACAAGGCTGCGATAGCGGTCTCTATGGTGGTCTTGTTTGGTACGATCTCCATGTTCTTGTACCCGGTGCTCTATTCGACAATTATAGAGCCGGCAAGCGGCATCTTGCATATGGCACCGTCGACTTTCGGTATCTATGTAGGCGGTACTATTCATGAGGTCGCTCAAGTTGTCGCAGTACCGGCGTCTGTTCCTGTCCCTGTTGGTATGGAAGCAGAGTATAAGATGATGGCAGACTCTGCCGTCATCGTCAAGATGACACGTGTCATCATGATAGCACCGATGTTGATCATCTTGGGTCTGATCCTTTCGTACAGCGCTAAAAAGTCGGGCGGTGAGGGTAGTAAACTTAAGCTTGTCATCCCTTGGTTCGCTGTCTATTTTATTGGGGTGGCCGGGATAAACTCTTTG
>JBFFSC010000204.1:0-3107 GCA_041572615.1 Sulfurimonadaceae bacterium | reverse complement strand
ACGATAACAGCCGAAGAGCTTCCCAGGCCACGAGACAAAGGGACCTGGTTATTAAACGTAAACTTAAAATGCTGGCGTTTCTGCGTCAGTCTGTTGTAATGGTCATTGAAGATACCGACAAACAGGTTATTTCCCTTGAGTTTCGGGTTATTCTCCCCTTCCCCGCGTACGGACACGGAGTGAAAACGTGACGGTCTGATGTCAACAGTATTTCTAAGGTCTAAAGCAAGTCCCAGGGAATCAAATCCCGGGCCTAGATTGGCACTGGTAGCGGGTACACTTATTATCATATCATTCCTTTGTTGAGCAAAAAGACGTTACACCCTCTACACTGCAGGTAATACATACAGCGGCGTTGTCTCTTCTGAATAATCGCTCAGGTCTATTGTTTTTGGAAGTTCAAATCGGGCTTCTACAGGCTCTTCAAACTTTTGCGTCGCAATTGTACCATTGCTTTGTATAAAATAAAGTTTACCGAAGGCTTTTATGGGTTGAGAGCGGTTAAATGTGAAGGCATTGGTAGCATAAAGCCTGCACTGCTTGACAAGACAAAGAGTCTGCAAGAAGATATAGGCTACTTTAATTGCCATAAACGAGCCCGGTCCACGAGTATAGACAATATTTTCTACCTCATATCTATCAAGTATCTCTTTAAACAGAAGGGGGAGTGCTTCTGAGCTCTGCTGATGTGAGCTTAGCGTTTCGACAAGTTGTGCATCCTGATAGACTCCGATCAAAATCGGATGGCTCAGTTCGATGACTATGACATCAACCTTAGGCATATGCGTGTGCTAATTCCTTTGCTTCAACACCGGAGAGCTCAACAATCTCATAGTTCTCTTTCTCTTTTAGCAGTTCAAGGGTCAATTTATGGTTCAGATCATGACTCCCGGCGAAGGCCTCATAATTACCGATGAAGTTAACCCCCAGCAGTGCCATATCCCCGATCGCATCAAGTATCTTGTGGCGGACAAACTCATCAGGAAAACGAAGGCCTTCTGTGTTCAGCACTTTTTTATCATCCAAAACGACGGCATTTTCCAGACTCCCGCCAAGAGCCAGACCTTTGGAACGAAGATACTGGACCTCATGCAAAAACCCGAAAGTACGGGCTTTTGAAATCTTGTTCTTGTACTCTTCTTTTGAAAAGTTTAGTGTAAAGCTCTGTTTGTCGATGACTGGATGGTTGAACTTGATGGTAAAATCATAATTGAGGTCATTTGACGGTGAGAGCTTGACATATTTGTCCCCCTCTTTTACCGTGATCTCTTTTTTGATCTTCATGATCTTTTTAGGTGCATCCAGACTCACGAGACCTGCTTCATCCAGAAGCATACAGAAACTGGCCGAACTTCCATCCATCACCGGGACCTCATCTGCATCAACGACGACGCGCAGGTTATCGACACCGTAAGCATATACGGCTGAAAGCATATGCTCGATTGTAGAGATGAAATAACCCTCTTTTCCGATGACCGTTGCCATTTTTGTATCAACTACATTCTCCGGTTTAAGCGGAATAGTGACTTTGACATCCGAACGGTAGAACTCGATACCACGATTGGCTTCAAGCGGCTCCAGCCTTAAATGCACAGGCACACCTTTATGCAGTCCTATCCCGACGAGCTCGACAGGTTTGGCAATAGTTGTTTGTTTCATTTACACATCCTTAAAAACGATACCATTTTCATATTTTATAAGTTTAAGTTCGCCGTTCAACTGTGACTTATCCAGTTCTTCACCATGAAAAAAGACAGCTCCCTGCCCAATCTCTTTGAGTAAAATATATTCACCATCACAGCGTACAAGTCCATCAATTATACCAAAAATCTGCACAGAACGCGAGCATTCAATGACGGCTCCTGAGTTAATACGTCCGAAAAAGACAAGATCCGTAGTTGCATCGATTCCTTCACCTGAACGGATTGGACGATAGTAGACTGCAGCTTTTTCAACACTATTTTTCTGGGGTACAGAAGCCAAATCAGGTAAGTTTTTTGATTCTTCGAGGACTGCTGTTGAGCGCTTTTTCCGCGTCAGTAGTGTCCGCTCGTTCAGGTCGACATAAACAGCTTTTTTATCATCCAGAAATGCTTTGATCTCTGGTGTCACTTTACCTTTCAAGATAAGCTGATGCCCTTGTATCAAAGGGGCATTTTTTGAATAATACTCGATGAATGATGTATTGTCCTCTATCTCAAATTCAAAGGCTTTAAGTGTCAGCTGTTTGACTTTCATGACCTGCCGATCAACTTCTTGGCGTTCTTCATGACCTCTGTGATATTCAGACGGATCCAATCCTTATCCATCCACTCTTCAGGACGCACCTCGACACCTTGGACCAAGACACCAAAATGAAGATGGTCTCCCATTGCGTAACCACTCTTACCCGTATTGGCGATATGCTCACTCGGTCGCACCGCATCACCCGGGGCTACCTTGAGGCTTGAGCAGTGTCCGTAGATCGTGTACAGACCCATTCCGTGATGGATGATAGGAAGGTTTCCATAGATACCGTTCTCCTCAGCAAAGACCGTCATCCCGTGGTTTTGTGTTTTGATCTCACCCATCTTGACACTGGCAAGGTCGAGGCCCAGGTGATAAGACTCACTCACCTTCTCGCTCTGATAATAATAGAGCCTGTGATCACCAAAGCTGGCAACCTTCTGGGCATTTTTCAATGGGTAGAAAGGCTTAATGGAAAAATCACTCACCATCTGGTCTGATACCCTTGAGGTTACCTTGTGAATAATCTTTTCATTATTTGCCCGAACATCTTCATTGATAATTTTAAACTGTTCTATGGAATCTTCAACACCTTGTGTCTCTGGATATTCATAAGCAAGTTCAGCGATCTTCCCTTTTAAGAACCGGTCTGAGAGTTTTATCTTAGAAACACGATAGTTTTTGGCCTTATGATAATAAGGAATATGAACACGCGTTCTGTTTCCCGCCTTATCCGTGGCTATTATACGAGCATTGAACTTGTTCTCTGTCACAGGCCAGGCAACCAGGGCTGCAAAATAGTCTTCTTGATAAAAAGGCTGGACCTTAAACTGTTTTTTCTTATTCACTTCGACAAAAATATCTTTAATGTTCTCATCTTT
>JBFFSC010000203.1:0-3252 GCA_041572615.1 Sulfurimonadaceae bacterium | reverse complement strand
CCGTACATGTAAAAGGTTGATCGAACAAAGGGAACTCCGTGAATATCAGGGCCGTATCGAAGAGGAAAACCTGCGTACTGCTGCCCTGCTAAAAGAGTTGCAAAACAAAAATGAAGAGCTTGAAAAAGAGATCAAGAAAAAGACCCAAAAAGAGAATGTCAATATGACACTTGTCGACGGGATAGAAAAGGAAAAAACCTTTACAGAAGAGCAGTTGGACTTTTTCTCCCCTAAGGTCGGTGCCATCTCTGCTGCGGATTTTGTTGCACACTTTACGGGAGATGTAGAGACACTGAACGATAAACTTGAAGCAATCGAGGAGACCCTGGAGTTGAGTATCCATCAGAAACTCTCTTCACCGACACAAGAGAGCGTCGATGAGCTCGCTGTAGCTTTTAAAGATTATGCCACGCTTTTAGACTCTACCATGAAGTACGGCAACCTTGCACAAGCGTTACGGCATCTCTCTTCTGTCCTTGCACAGGTCGAAACACTGAGTCTGCTTACCGAGATGAAACCCTTCCTCTTTGGTATTGCAGACTCTTTACAGAAGCTCCGTACGGAAGTCTTGGTTGAAAGAAGTACACAAGATATCCACTACCTTGACCAGTCCATCATCAGCGACTGCCTGCAGACAGAGAGTATGTTGATCGAGGACACTCCAGCAGAAGGAGATCTCGATGATCTCTTCTTCTAGCCAAATATTTCATTAAAAACCTCTCCCTTCTATCCCTTTGACCACAGCCTCATCGATTTCATAACCATACCTCGTATTCAAAGCCCGTAGCTTATGATTGAGAGCAACGATTACATCCTTGTCTGCCTGTCTGTTCTTGCACAAGGTAATAATCAGTGCCTGATAACGTTTAAAGTCAGGATGGGGAAGGTCGCCAAGTTTTGCCTGTATCTTTCCATGATGACGCATGAGCTGTTCTATCGCCTCAAGAAAGTCCTCTTTGGAACTCTCACTGCTTCCAAAAATCGTTGTTATCTCTTCAAAACCGAGCGGTACATTCTTATCGATTGCTTTCTTTACAGACTTCTTCTTTTTAGTAGGAAGTGCTTCCTCGATCTTTTCATCGGGATAGACCCAGTATGATACCAGTAAAGGGATAAGCAGGAGGGACAAAACACCCAAGATAGTATATAGCGTACTCTCACTCATGCCCTGTCCTCTGAAATAAAAATATTATAACATAAGAAAAATATGACATTTTCAGGAAAAGGGGTGAAGAATTTGTATTCCCGGATGGGAATACAGGAGAATGAATGATTATGTTCTTAGAAGAACCACTGAGAAGTCAGACGGATTGTAGTAACATCTTCGTCACCAATATTTACGCCTTTTTCTTCTTTTTGTACATAAAGACCGACTTTTGTCGTGTTTCCACGAAGGTACCAGTTTACACCGGCGATCTTAGCTTCATAGTCATAACCATCAGCCTCATCGAACTTGTCCCATTTCTCATATCTGATAAACGGTGCTAGATAAGCAAGTTCTGGAATCACATACTCAGTTGTCGCATACCAACCTGTAGATGAACCTGTAGTAATATTACCACCTGTTTCTTCAATATCTTTGATAACATCATCCATCTTAAAGTACTCAGCCTGAACAAAGAAGTTTTTGTAGTGAGCCGAAGCTTCAAGGTTGATCAACTTATGACTAACGTCCGCTGTTGCAGCATCAACTCCACCTAGACCATTGTCAACTTGGATGCTGTTAACAGCCCAATAACCCGCACCGATAGAGAAGTGCTTGCCTTCACCAAAGTATGTCTCAGTTCTTTGAGTCTCTTCCCATCCGTCAAATGGTGAAAGACGAAGCTTACCACCATAGAACAATGTTGATTTAGTGATCTCTCCACCATTATCATCAAAGTCATTACCAGATGCATCCTCTACACTACCTTCGAATACCGAGTCACCTACTGCCACTTGATAGTGTACTTTCTTATCCCAGTCACCATAGGCCTGAACATTTGTTCCACGACGGTTATGTGAGATGTATTGTGCTGCATAGTCAGCAACTTTTGGACGGTCATATGCGATAACACGTGCAGATTTTACAGTCTCAGTACGTGAAACATCGATTTTCGCACGGTAAAGCTTGAAGTTTACCAGTGAAGTATCGAATGGTTTTTTGATCTTAACGTAAGCATCCCCAACATTGAATGTCTGCTCACCTTTTTGTTCATAGTTTACCTTGTCATTACGGATATCCATAACGAAAGAAGCATGTTTTCCAAATCCAGCTTGCGCTTCAAAACGTGTACGGCGTAGGTACGCATCTTGATAGCTTTCACCATTGTTAGAGCTTACATCTTCAAATGTACCTTGAATACGTACACCCGCTTTGAACCACATATCTGTATTGTCTTCCGGAACAAATTTCATGTTGATGTTTGTCTCTTTACCTAGAAGGAACTCTGGAGAGTCATCTCTCATGATTGTGATTTTGTTTCCTTCTTTCTTCATCTCTTTTTTGAGTGCAGCAGAGTCTTGCGCCTGATTCTCAGTGTAAACAGTCTTGGCGTCTACAAAGTCACCCATCTCAATGCGGCCTTCACCTGCTTGAGTAAAAACCTGACCTGTAACAGGATCAGTATAAAGTGTTAATGCACTTGCAGATGTTGCAGAGAGTGCTACCGCTGTTAATACGCTTAATGTAGTAATTTTCATTTTGGATATCTCCTGTTTAAATTAACAGTATGATAAAAAATCTAGATTACATAACGGTTACATTAACGATATATTTTTGTAATCATTTTGTAATAAAACGCAATACTTAAAGCCATAATAGTTTAAAAAATTAGGGGAAAGTTTAAAGAAGAAGACCTTATGCTCTAAGAGCATAAGAAGATGGATGAGCCTGGTTTGGACTAGAATTTAAGAATCACATCCAATTGTACACGCGTGTAGTCTGGTTCCATTCCGCTTGTTTTACTGTTGCTCTCGTAAATCTTATTGAAGAACCAGTTACCCGCAAGGTATGTTTTCTTACCAAATTTGTATTTTGCTCTGATCGCATGACCTTTAGCCGCAGTACCGCCACCGAAGTTATCCGAATCAGAATATACACCATATGTTGCATCCTCTTGAAGGTCAGTATATGAGTATTTTACTTGCCAGTCGTGTACCTTTTCAGCCTTACCTACTTGAAAAGCCAGATCATATCCAAAGTTGTTCTCATTTGCAGCAACGTTGCATACAACACCTGCTGCGACTTTGAGTGGTAAACCTAATACATTT
>JBFFSC010000202.1:0-3255 GCA_041572615.1 Sulfurimonadaceae bacterium | reverse complement strand
TTTTTACGTACAGATAGATTTGTATCCAAAAAACTTGATCTTGATATTGCCAATAAGCTTTATCTCATTTTGCAGTTCAAACAGAGCCTTTATGATTTAGAAAAACAGAAAAGTTTGACCAGGGACATCGCCTTGGCCCTTATTGTGTTACTCTTTTCCGGGATCGGTATCTTTTTTATCATTCGAGTCTTTAAAGACATATTCTTTAATTTTGATGAGATCCAAAGACTCAATGATCAACTTGAAGAACAAGCACGCATTATCAGTAAAAACTCTATCTATTCACAAACTGACCTAAAAGGTATCATTACTGATGCCAGTGATGCATTCTGTGAACTTTCGGGATACAGCAGGGAAGAGTTGATAGGGAAACCTCATAATATTGTTAGACATCCGGATATGCCATCAAGTACCTTCAAGGAAATCTGGAACAAATTGAAAAAAGAAGAGTCATGGGATGGAGAGATCCTTAACAGAAAGAAAGATGGAAGCCCTTACTGGGTCTACTCCATGATCGCACCCTATTATGAAGGTAACAAACTCGTCGGTTATATCTCAAACAGGGTCAATATCACCTCTGAAAAAGAGATCGAACTGCAGGACAGACTTCTGAGAGAAAAAGAAAAACTTTCATTACTTGGTGAGATGTTCGGCAACATAACACACCAATGGAAACAACCATTAGGCGTTATCTCTGCTGCTTCAAACGGAATGAGATTCAAGTCACAACTAGGCACTCTTGATGCATCTACAGTAGATCAATATACCAATAGTATTGAAAAAAGTATTCAGTTTTTAACCGAAACAATAAATACCTTTAAAAACTATGTACAGGGAAAAAAAGAGTTTAAACATTACCCTCTACAGGAAGAGATAGAAAAAGTACTGACAATCATGGAGCCCATGATAAAAGACAACAACATCACATTCATAAGTAATCTTCATGATATGAAAGAGGTCTCTCTTGGTATGACGACTAATGAACTCGCCCAGGTGATCATGGTGTTAATCAGCAATGCCAAGGATATATTTGAAGAGAAAAATACGCAAGAGCCATGGATCAGGTTGGAGCTCTTAAAAGATGAGGAAAAAATTGTTCTGAGTGTCGAAGACAATGGCGGGGGTATTCCTGATGAGATCTTACCTCAACTCTTTAGCAAATACTTCACAACGAAAGATGAACATAAAGGTACCGGTCTGGGTCTTTATATGTCCAAGGAGATCATTGAAGAGAGCTTCAACGGAAAACTTTATGTCAAAAACACTGAAAATGGAGCGAAGTTTTTCATTGAACTGCCTTTATAACTCCTTTCTGTCGGCTCTCTTCGTCTTTTGAATCCATATCATATTAGAAACTTCACCAAACATGCATGCAGCTTCTTCTCATCTATAGGCTTTGAGATATAAGCATCCATCCCACCGCCTATAAACTTCTCTCTGTCACCTTCCATTGCATTGGCAGTTAACGTGATTATTGATCCGCATGAGCCGTTATGTTTTCTCTAAACTTTTTCACCTTCGTTTTTATCCGTCTCATCTTTACCCTGTCGTGAACGGTTGAACTGCTGTACCGTCTCGGAGAGCTTTTTAAGGCGTGAGACGACCCTGCCATTGACAGAATCAGACGGGAATTCACCTTTCTCATCCGACTCGCCTGCTTCGACGCCGGTAAGGATAGTGATCCCCTCGTCAATCGTCCTGACGGCATAGATGCTGAACTTTCCTTTTCTGACAGCCTCGAGTAGCTCCTCTTTAAGCATCAGGTGTTTGACATTTGATTCGGGAATTATCACCCCATAGTTTCCTTCCGGGTCTTTACGCATACAGATGTCAAAGAAGCCCTCTATCTTCTCATTGGCACCGCCGATAGGCTGTATCTCGCCAAACTGGTTGACTGAACCAGTCACGGCGATGTTCTGATTGATAGGAAGGTTTGAGAGTGATGAGAGCAAAGCATAAAGCTCCGTCGATGAAGCACTGTCACCTTCGACCATACCGTAAGACTGTTCAAACACAAGCGAGGCGGAGAGGCTCAAAGGCATATCTGATGCATAGGTCGATCCGAGATAGGCACTGAGAATCATCACCCCCTTGGAGTGGATAGGACCGCCGAGTTCCACTTTACGCTGGATATCGATTATCTCACCCTTGCCTATACGTGTTCGTGCCGTAATACGCGATGGAAGACCAAACTCGTACCCTCCCAGCGAGATAAAACTCAAGGCATTGATCTGACCGACTGCGCTACCGCTGACATTGATCATGATCGTACCCTCATCAATCTGCTCATATAACTTCAGCTGAATGCGGTTGAGCCTCTGCCTTCGGGTATCAAGCACCTTGTTAATATCTTCTTTGTCTATGGCAGTATGACCATTCTCTTTCGACCAGTAATCCGCCTCTTTCAGAAGGTCTGAAAGTGTACGAAGATGCGCAGAGAACTTCAGGGCATGCGACACTTCTCTTGAGCCCTGTTCAATCACCCTTGCAACGGCATCAGGCTTTAACGGAAGCAGATCATGACGTTTTGCCAGTGTCCCTATCATTCGGGCATAGAGCTGATGATTTTCATCATTGCGCGCAATATCATCCTCAAAATCAGCGGCGACCTTGAAAAGTTCCTGAAAATCAGGGTCATACTGATGCAGAAGATAGTAGAACATCCGTTCGCCTACGAGCACGACTTTGATATCAAGCGGGATCGGTTCAGGCTCGATCGTTGTCGTGCTAACCCAGGAGTACTGCTGGGCCAGAGACTCGATACGCATCTCTTTCGAACGCAATACCCTTTTAAGCTCCTCATAGGCAAAGGGCTGCATGAGCAGTTTTCTCGCATCAAGCACGAGGTATCCGCCGTTGGCCTTATGCAATGCACCGGGCTTTATCATACTGAAATCGGTGACAAGTGTACCCACCTGGGAGACATGTTCTATTCTTCCGATAAGATTTTGGTGGATTGGGTTATCCTCAAAGATGACTGGAGCAGACTTGCTCTCTTCATGCGAGATAAAAAGGTTGACCTTGTAACGCGAAAAGGAAGGGGCATAAAATTCCTGCATAAACGGCGGCATCCCCTGCATCTCGTCCGTCTTCATCAGAAAATCACGCACATGACGGATCACATCGTCTTGCAGCTCATTGAGGTAGGCAACAATCTTTTCCGAATCGGCATATTTTCGCCTTACTTCCGAAATGAGCGACTCAATGGCCTCTTTACTTATCTTTTTGTCCAGAGCTTTAAACTCTTTGACTTCC
>JBFFSC010000201.1:0-3261 GCA_041572615.1 Sulfurimonadaceae bacterium | reverse complement strand
GTCACAAACAGCATCTTGAACCCCAGTTGCTCCTGCAGAGACTTAAGCAGTTCTATGATGACTTCCCTGTTATGCGGATCCAGTGCTGTTGTCGGCTCATCGAGTAACAAGAGCTTCGGATTAGTGCTCAATGCCATAGCGATAATCACACGCTGTAACTGCCCGCCAGAAAGTTCAGGGGGAAAACGCTTTGAGAGCTCCCAATCCAGCCCAACCTGAGTAAACAGCTCCTGCATGATCTTTTCCGAGACAAAAAACTGTTTAGTGAGTTTCGTCAAAGGTGAAAGTGCTGTAAAGGGATTTTGCGGAACAAAAGCCAGACTCTCTCCCTTGACCAATGCAAATGATGATTCGATATCCAATTCACAGTTCATATCCTCAGGAAGCATACCCAGCAATGCTTTTAATGTCAGACTTTTACCGCTGCCGCTTTGACCCACCAGGGCAAGGGACTTCTGAACATCAAAAGATATATCTACAAGCGTATTACTCTGATACTCGATATGTAGTTTTTCTATTTTCATCAGATCTCAAATCATTAAATTTAAGATATTCTATCAAATTTTACTTTTTATAAGTTTACAGACGTCAAACAGCTCTTCTTCATCCACTCCCAAACGTGCGATCAGACGGATGATCGCAGACTCGACTGTCGGCTGACGGATTGCACCGACTAGATAGTTCTTCTTCATCAATTCAGACTGGATTTCCATCACTTTTCTATTATCAGCCACCTCTATAGGAACGATCAGCCCATCCACCTTTATCCCCAGGGTATCATGAACGATCTCTTGATGCCGTTGGATCTTGACAGCTAATGTTGAAGCGTTTTTCTGAATGTATTCAAGTGAAGCATGACCAAGAGCCGTGTCGAAAAGAGAAGGTGCTGTCGCATAGATGATAGGTTTTGCCCGATTGATCAAATAATCCACAATATGCCCACTTGCAAGGATATACGCACCAAAACTCCCATAAGCCTTACCCAAAGTTCCCATTTTTATATAGTTCTCTTTGACCTCAAGACCATAATGATCAAGGATTCCCATCAGGTTCTTGCCGATAACACCTGAACTGTGTGCCTCATCCAGAATCAATATCGCTTCGTACTTGTCTGCCAGTTTAATAATTTCTTCATTCAACAGGTCTGCATCCATCGAATAGATCCCTTCAACCGCGATGATCTTTCGTTTTGCATCTGAAGCTTTGAGCATCTGCTCAAGCTCTTGTGAATCATTATGCCTAAAATAACTCAATGTACCGTCATTGAGCTTGGTCGCCATCACTCCTGAAGCATGGTACTTCTCATCCATGAAGAGTGCGTCACCCTTGCGTACAAGAGATTCAACAAGTGCAACATTGGCATTGAAACCAGACCCCAGCAGAACACCGGCTTCAAAACCGTTGGCCTGACACAAAGCCTTCTCAAAATCGGCATGAATAGGGTGATAGCCGTTAACCAGCATCGACGCTTTCGCAGCATGAAAACGATACGACGAAACACGTTCATACGCCTCGTCCATAAGTTCTTTTCTCTCTGCCAGTCCCAGATAATCATTCGATGCGAGATCGATCATTGCTTCATCAAAGATCCTGCGTTGTCTGTATCTTCCGGAACGTTTAAGTGCGGCCAACTCTTTGTCATAAAACATCAATACCCTTGTATTATCTTTTCTCTCTCATAAAATAAAAACAGATCATTCAGACCCATGGCAACAGCTTCTCTACACTGAGTCCCATTGCACAGGACTCATAACCTTTGACCTCTTTGATATAGGGCTTGCAAAAGCCTTCGACCATACAACCACCGGCCTTGCCTTCCCATTCTCGTGAATGAAGGTAAGCCTCTAAATCATCCTGATCAAATATATCAAAGATATAATCTGTTGTCGAGACATCAATAAGTTCCAGTTCTTCACTCTTATAGATCATGCAAGAGACGATCGAAGTGATGTTACCGCTTTGCGCCATTAATATCTTGCGCGCATCTTCAATGTCTTTCGCCTTACGCAAAATCTTATTATTCGAGGTAACAACGGTATCGGCACACAGCAGAGGAAGTTCATGATAGTCATAGCGCTTTAATGCAGCCTGATATTTCCCTACTGTCGCCTGGTAGACAAAGTTTTTTGGGGATGTCGCGATGATCTGTTCCTCATCAAATTCCACAGGTGACTGGACAAAATCAATATTTGCATTGCGTAGAAGTAAAGCCCTGCTCGGAGATTGGGAGCAGAGTCGAAGTCGTTTCATTTTCATAGGTAATTATACCTATATGTTTAAAGTTTTCTCTTAATTATGCGTTGCTGAAGAGAACACCCAGCATGATCTCAACTGCACCGAGGATGATGTTGACCGGCATCAGATAGTTGAAGATAATCTGCAAAGCCTCTTTACAGCGTTTACACTCTTTGATATTACTGCAGACAATAAAGCTTTTCGATGCCTTATGGTTAATCCAGGCCATCAATCCCATATTCATAGCCATGACCGTCCATATCCCGCCCTTCGTATGGATCATCTTTAAAAGTTCGACCGCACTTTGATCAAGGATGAAGCCGTCTTCATCATAAGCATTGGCATGATACCCCAGGGCCATGATAATTGACGTGATAAAAATCAGTACGATAAAAGGAGTCATCAGTTTGAAAAAGCGTGTATAGCGCTTTGTCTCATGGATAAACTCTTCGGGTTCTGTCAAAGTACGAAGAGGCTTTACCCGTCCATACCGAGCTGCGACCATACCCCCTACCCAGACAACTGCACTTAAGATATGCAAGAAAATAATTTGATTGGGGAATGTACTCATTATAAAATAGATCGTATCACGCATAAAACTTTTTTCCTTCGTAATTAGGTGGATATGCGCGATACTAACGCAGTGTTTCTTAATTCTATATTATAATTTATTATATTAAGACTTGACTCTCACAAATGTGATAAAGTTTGGCGAATAAGTAATTTTTATAGTGAAGATTTCTCCCTCAAGGAGAGAGATATAAGAAGATCTAATTTAGTGAGCGTGACGAAGAACAACACCTAAGAAGATGGCACATACACCAAGGACAATATTGATCGGCACAAGGTATTTTCCGATCAGACCAAGCTTGCTTTGTGCTTCACTGAGTTTATCTGCACCCAGAAGCTTTTCTGCTTTGGAGCGCAAGAACATCATCACACCAAGGTTCATCGCCATTACCATCCAGATTGCTTCTTTAACATGTACCCAGTTATACATCTTCATCGCTTGTTCATCGATGACAT
>JBFFSC010000200.1:0-3261 GCA_041572615.1 Sulfurimonadaceae bacterium | reverse complement strand
ATACCGGGGTAGAACTGTTTGATAGAGTCGTTTTAGATGGCGACTGGGCTTTCTCTTATGCTGCGATGCTGGGAAACGGATCAGGTCTGGAGTGGAAAAATACAAACAGTGGAGAGTACACAGGCTACGGTTATTTGGCTTTTGAACATGGCTTTGGTAAAGGCAAAGGGTATTATGCTGAGGACTTTAAGTCCTACATCTGGTATCAGAGGGGTAAAAGAGCTGTCGATGCAAATAATCAGACACAGCTTTATGATCGTATACGTTACGGTGCAGGTCTGCGTTACTTTAAAGATGGATTGCGCCTGGAAGCAGAGTACACAGGTGCACAGGGAATGTTGTTTGCAGGAGTTAAGGATATCAACTCTCAGTGGGGAGATGAGGAGTGGAATCTTGTCATCGAGGCTGACAAAGCCAATAAGGCTTATGGGTATTATCTCTCGGCTGCCTATGAGGTGTACCCGAAGGTCGAGACGATGATACGTTATGACGAACTTGATAATATGACAAATTCAACGGCCAAGGAGAGGATCTTCCAAACGACAACGATAGGTCTGAGTTATCATTTTAAAGGTCCTATACGGCTTGATCTCAACTATCTTTTTAGAGATGCAAAAGCACCCGGAAATACAGCCGCACAGAGTGTCCTGGAGAAACTGGATGATGTACTTGTCTTGCAGTTTACCTATAAGTTCGGGATACGTTTATAGGGACGCTTTTCACTCTATGGTCTCAACCTAGTCAAAAACCATAAAAATCACTATATTTTCCTATTTGATGACTTCTCGTTATATATGAGTTTGCGTATAAGGTTTTTAGAGGCGGCCTTAAGCTATAATGCGCGCAATTTATTTTTAGTAAGGAAGAAGGTAATGGAATCAATTATCATGATGGTTGGATTATTCGCGATTATGTACTTTATCATAATTCGTCCGCAGCAAAAGCAGCAACAAGAGCACAGAAAGATGCTTGAAGCACTGGAAAAAGGTGATAAAGTTGTAACGAACGGTGGTCTGATCGTAGATATCGTCAAAGTTGAAGAGGGCTTTTTCAAAGTTAAACTTGACAAAGATTCTGAAGCACGTCTGGCTAAAGATGCGATTGCTCGAAAGTATGAGGATGAAGCTTAATTATCGCGTAGTTATCTTTATCGCGGCACTTATCTTCGGGATCGTTTTTTCTTTTCCGACATTGGCCAAGACGGAAAAAGGTGCACATATAACCCTCGGTCTTGATCTACAGGGTGGTCTGCATATGCTCTTAGGTGTAAAGACCGAAGAGGCAGTCAAAGCACGTTTCAAGTCGATCGCAGCAAGTATCAAGTATTACACCGAGAAACATGATATTCTTGTTGATACATTGGAAGTCCTTGACGAGGGTGTTGAATTCTCGTTGTTGGATGAAGATGATATCCCAAGTGTCAAGGAGATGCTGTCAAAGACTGATGGTCTGGTCATAGATAACCAGGGGCTTGAGTTTGCTCTTAGTTTTTCGGACCTGGAAATTGAAAAGACGAAAAAACAATCGATCGAACAGGCGATCGAGACGATCCGTAACCGTTTGGACCAGTTCGGTCTGGCTGAGCCGACTGTAGCCAAGCAGGGTGAAGAGAAGATACTCGTGGAACTCCCGGGTATCAAGACGGCTGAAGAAGAACAACGTGCACGTGAGCTGATCTCGAGAGCAGCGTATCTTCAGATGATGGCATTGGATGAAGACCGACAATCGCGTGTCTATCAGATGAGTGATGCGGAAGCAGCAAAATACGGGGATGTCATTCTTGAAGATGTCGCACAGCCGGGTGTAAAGTATCTCATGAAAGAGATACAGATACTTGACGGTTCCATGCTGACAAATGCTCAGGTTGCTTTTGATCAGCAGACGAACCAGCCGGTGATCAACTTCACACTTAATTCTGAAGGCGGCGCTATCTTCGGTGACTTCACAGAGAAGAATGTGGGCAATCACCTCGCTATTGTTTTGGATGGAAAGGTCTTCTCTGCGCCACGTATCAATGAACGCATCGGAGGCGGAAGCGGCCAGATATCGGGAAGCTATACACCGCAGGAAGCACAAGACTTGGCGATCGCACTTCGTTCAGGTGCGCTTTTGGCACCTATCTACCTGATGGAAAAGCGTTCCGTCGGACCGAGTTTGGGAGCAGACAGTATCAAGGCGGCTTCAATTGCGCTTGTAGGTGGGTTTGTCCTGGTCGTTGTCTTTATGCTTGTGTATTACAAGCTTGCCGGTGTGATAGCCAATATCGCGTTGATTGCAAACCTGTTCATACTGCTTGCAGTCATGTCACTTTTTGGTGCGACGCTGACACTTCCGGGTATGGCGGGTATTGTATTGACTGTCGGTATGGCAGTTGATGCAAATGTCATTATCTCGGAACGTATTCGTGAACTGCTCTATCAAGGTGCCAGTATGCGCAAAGCGATTGAACAAGGGTATGAGAACGCTACATCGGCTATCCTGGATGCGAATGTCACGACACTTATTGCGGCTATTGTCCTTTATGTGTACGGGACCGGTGCTATCAAAGGTTTTGCCATCACGATGAGTATCGGTATCTTGGCTTCGATGTTGACGGCTATTTTAGGAACACACGGGATGTATGAGATGCTGATGAGCCGAATCGAGAAGAGCAAAAACTTTAAAATCTGGTTTGGGGTAAAGGCATAATATGGAATTTTTTAAATATACAAAAACCTTTGATTTCATGAGTAAGAAGATGATCACCTTGTTGATCTCTTTGACACTGGTGATCGCCTCATATGTCGTATTGGCTACGAAGGGTCTTAATTACGGGATAGACTTTGCCGGCGGTACGGTTATTCAGGTGAAGTATGACAAGGAAGCACCAATCAATACGATGCGTTCGCTTATCGCAAAAAACGAGCTTTTTGACGGGGCCAGCATCTCTGAGTTCGGTTCTCCCGAAGAGGTTGTGATCCGTGTGCGAACGTCAAGTTCATCAGTGACAACAGATATGGGCGATGTTGCCAGAGAAGCACTCTTTGGAAGCGGAAACTATGAGATCCGTCGTGTGGATATTGTCGGTCCGAAAGTTGGAAACGAACTGAGAGAAAAAGGTGTTATGGCGATGCTATTGGCGATTATCGGTATCCTTATCTATGTCTCATTCCGCTTTGAGTGGCGTTTTGCCTTGGCTTCAATCGTGGCATTGGTTCATGATGTCTCGATCGCTTTGGGAGCCATCTCCCTGTTTCAAGTGGAAGTTAACCTGGATATCCT
>JBFFSC010000199.1:0-3270 GCA_041572615.1 Sulfurimonadaceae bacterium | reverse complement strand
TATCCATTGCAACATCTGTTGAGACAATGCCTAATGGCTCTCCGCCGTCGACAACACAGCGTACTTCTGGAACGCGAATATCGTCGTTCATTATGGTTTGTTGTTTTTTACTCAAAAATGTACCTCATTAATTTTGGTTTGAATCATTGTAAGAAAATCATTCAGGTTTGAATCTGACTGTTCTCTCGTTCTTCTGTCACGAATAGCAACTGTCTGATTGGCGACTTCTTCATCGCCCAAGACAATAATCATCGGGACACGTCCTTTTTCTGCCGTTCTAATACGTTTATTCAGACTCTCGTTCTTATCGAAGATCTCAAAATCTGCACCCAGGTCAATCAGTTTATCCGCAATTTCCTTTGCATAAGCGTTATGCGTTTCCGCGATTGGAACGATAGCGACCTGCGTTGGCGCAATAAACATTGGGAACTCACCCGCATAATGTTCTGTCAATATACCAATAAAACGCTCAAATGAACCTAAAATTGCTCTATGAATCATTACCGGCTGGATTTTACTGTTCTCTTCACCGGTATATTCAAGTTCAAAACGTTCCGGAAGATTGAAGTCAAGCTGTACTGTACCACACTGCCACTCACGTCCGATAGCATCAGTGATCTTGATATCGATCTTTGGACCGTAGAACGCTCCACCCCCCTCATCGATCTCGTATGGCAGTCCATGTTTGTCCATGGCCATCTTCAATGCATTCGTTGATACTTCCCAGACTTCATCACTACCGACAGCCTTCTCAGGTTTTGTCGAGATCATCATCTTGTAATCGAATTCAAAGGTCTGCATGATCTTATCGACAAAGTCGACGACTTCGATAATCTGCCCTTCGATCTGCTCTGTTGTACAGAAGATATGCGCATCATCCTGCGTAAACTCACGCACACGGAAAAGACCGTGAAGCGCTCCGCTTAACTCATGACGGTGTACGACACCATATTCAAAATACTTCAACGGAAGGTCACGGTAAGAGTGAAGGTCATCTTCATACACTTTGATATGCCCGACACAGTTCATCGGTTTGACACCGTATTCCTGCTCATCAATGACCGTAAAATACATGTTTTCACCGTAGTTCTGGTAATGCCCTGAAGTCTCCCAGAGAGATGAACGAAGGATTTCCGGTCCGCGTACCGGCTCATAGCCGCGTTTACGGTGTGCTTTGAACAGAAGGCCTTCCAGACGTGAACGCATACGTGCCCCGGCCGGTAGCCAGATAGGAAGTCCTCCCCCTACCTCTTCACGGAAAGTGAAAAGCTTCATCTCGTTACCGATCTTACGGTGATCACGCTTTTCCGCTTCTGCCAACATGTCCATATGTGCTTTCAAAGACTCTTTATCGGCAAAAGCAATTCCATAGATACGTGTCAACATCTCATTCTTTGAGTCACCGCCCAAATAAGCACCTGCTATCTTTAACAGTTTGAAGAAACGGATATGCTTGGTCGAAGGGACATGCGGTCCGCGGCAGAGGTCTTCAAAATCACCCTGCTTGTATATCGAAACCGTCTCAGAAGGGATACGCTCCATGACAGCGAGCTTGAGATGATCTCCGGCAAACTTTGCCTTGGCCTCATCCATAGATATCTCATACTTCTCTATCTCATGCTTTTTCTTGGCCAAAGAAAGCATCTGCTTCTCAATACGCTTAAGGTCACCCTCTCCGATCTCGGAGTCGACTTTAAAGTCATAATAGAACCCTTCTTTGACTACCGGTCCTACATAGAACTTCGCTTCGGGATAAAGTGATTTTATCGCTTGAGCCATAAGGTGGGCAGTTGAGTGACGAAGCACTTCAAGTGCTTCAGGAGAGTTGTCAAGCTCTATCGGCTCACCCTCTATTCCTTGGGCCTGTGCTGTTTGTAAGTCTACGATTTCATCATTATGTTTGATCGCAATAGCGTCCATACGTCATCCTGTCTTTTATATATCTAAGAAAATATATTCTAAAAATTTCGTGATTTTATCCAAATTTTACTTTATAGAGCATGAAGGATTATTTTTAGTCAACAGAGCTATGAGCTTTAGCGTGAAAGATCACTTTTCTTTTGAAGAACATTATATGCTCTTTTAAGCTGTTCATACTCTTTTTTCAAGTTATAATAGGCCGTCTTGTAATCCTCTATTTTTTCTTCACCCGCCTCTTTTGACATTGCTGGTCGAGAAGCGATATCTTCATTGTCCAGGATATAGACCTCATCCTTTCCGTCTATTTTTTCAGTCTCACTCTTCAAGGTACCGTTCTTGGTCATCTTGACGACATTATAGATACTTAGTTTATGCCTGATTGCATACTCTTTGATAGTCAGTCGGTTCATTAGCATTTATCTTTTATGGGAGTTTATTATTCGTGTATTTTACACTAATCTCTCTTTAGGACCTGCATGGACACTATTATCTGCTAAGCAGTATGACAATAATGACAGCCAGTACAAAAGAGATCCCCTTCCATAGCACGACAGGGTGGCGTTCTATCAGAGGGGCTCTTGTTCTGTTGACAAATTCTTTATTGGGATGGCGCAGGTCATATAAGAACTCGGAAAGCTCTTCGTACCGTTTGTAAGGATCCGGTTGCAAGGCTTTTTTCAGCGCTTCATCGACCCAAACAGGAACCCCATCCTCTTCAGGGTCCAAAGAGTTGTACTTCAGCTTTTTCTGCGCTTTTCTGGTGGTCGATCGTGCGACATGCACACCATAAGGAAGCTTGCCTGATATCATCTGGTAGACGATAGCAGCCAGGGAGAACAGGTCGGATTGAGGTGAGCCTCTATAGCCGAGGAAATATTCCGGTGCAGAGTAAAGGGCCGTACCCAAAAGATTCTCCTGCTCAACACGGGTGTTGATATCCATGATCCCTTCAACACGCGTTGAACCGAAGTCTATGATCTTGACCGTCCCTGTCGTATCTATCATGATATTCTCAGGCCTGATATCTTGATGGACCATCTCCTGACGGTGAAAGGCAAGCAGACCTCTGGCGATCTGTTCCGTAATCCCCCTTACCGTCTCCAGTGTCGGTTTGGGATTGTCAATCATCCATTGTGTCAGCGTCTGTCCCTCAATAAACTCTGTGACATTATAGAGATAGTTTCGTTTGCGTGTCGGAAGGTATGACTTTGCAACATGAGGGCTGTTGATGCGAATCGCGATCCACTCCTCCATCATAAAACGGTCAAGATAGGCATTATCATCTTTCATGTCGATCGAAGGTGTCTTGATGACGACCGGTGTATTGGTCTCATTATCGACAGCATGATA
>JBFFSC010000198.1:0-3334 GCA_041572615.1 Sulfurimonadaceae bacterium | reverse complement strand
TTATGAGGTTTCCCTATCAACTCTTCCCTGCTGTATCCCGAAAGTTCACAGAATGCATCACTGGCATCAGTAATGATACCTTTTAGGTCAGTTTGTGAATAGATAGAGTTTTTACTGATAATCCGTGCTTGTTCTTCAAGTTGTTCATTGAGTCTTTGGATCTCATCGAAATTAAAGAATATGTCTTTAAAAACTCGAATGATAAAAAAGATACCGATCCCGGAAAAGAGTGACACAATAAGGGTCAAGGCGATGTCCCTGGTCAAACTTTTCTGTTTTTCTAAATCATAAAGGCTCTGTTTGAACTGCAAAATGAGATAAAGCTTATTGGCAATATCAAGATCAAGTTTTTTGGATACAAATCGATCTGTGCGTAAAAAATCATGAGAAAGAATCTCCTGGTATTGCTCAGGAAAGTCACTTTTTATCGTATATTTCTCTTTCTTGTAGGCTCCCCAAGAGTTTTCTTCCTTGTAGTGAAATATCGGATGTCCCTTGTCATCCGCAAGAATAACATCATAAAGTGGAGAGTTGGCAAAGGTTTTCAGGAATTCTGTCATGGTGTGGTTTACCACCAATAAACCGTAAAACTCTCCTCTTTTTTCCATGGGCATCAAAGTTCGTATTGTCGGATTGAATGGTATTTCGACTTTCTCATGTTCGATGTTCAAGTCCAAGGCGGAAAAATGTATTTCCCCCTGTTTCCTTTCCTTTGCATTGATGAAATAGTATCGTTTGGATTTGTCTTGCAGCTGCTCTTTGGGTACGAATGTAAATGTATTGTTTTCATTCCTTTGAAGTCTTATGACTTCCATCCCATTTTTATCGATATATCGCAGTTGGGTGATATCTTCGTGAAATTTTCCAAGCGTAAAGAGCAGCTGCTTGAGTTTTTCTCTTGTTGCTTCATTGTCCTGGTCAAGAAAATTGACGAATGCACTGGAGCTTGCTAACGCATGAATGTCCGCCTTCATTGTGTGAAGGAATCCATTGAAAAACTCTTCCCTTTCGAAAACTTTGTTTTCTGCATTGTCCAGGGCAGTGAGTTTGGACTCATCATCAAAGAGCGTTCTCTCAAATAGAATACTGGTAACAATCAGTGTGATGGTGAAGATAAAGAAGATAAGAAATATTTTGCTTAAATGCCTGTTTGTCTGCGTCACTTGAACCTTTCTGTTTTACGCAATTGTCAAAACTAATTATATTTAAAAAATGTTACATCTTTGTTAATTGGTTATTGTCAGTATTGCTTAATGAAGATTGGGATTAAAATATTATTTGTGCGGTTTGTAAAAGTGTCAAGTCAAGTGGCGGACAGAGAGGGATTCGAACCCTCGGTACAGTTACCCATACGCATCCTTAGCAGGGATGTGGTTTCAGCCAACTCACCCATCTATCCGTATAAAACATCGATGATAATGTTTTAGGACTGAGATTATAACCAATGCAGATAAACTTTCACTTAAATTGAGGAATAAACGATTGATGTTTTATGTAGTATAGGCCTCTGTTCAAAAGAAACAGCAAACACTCTATTTGGAGTGCTTGTTATGTTAGTGAAGAATCATCACACTCTAGATTGAGTGTTTGTTGTTTTACTAAAGAAACATACGCATCCTAAATAGAATGCTTGTTTTGAGGGCTGCTCAGTATTGCATCGAGAAGTTTTTGTAGCTGGGTCGCAAGAGCGGCATTGTTCTGTTTCGCATCGGCGATCTTCTCTTTGAGTTTAACAACAACGTCTATCGTTTCCATTACTTTCATATGAACTCCTGGTATGTTTATAGGTAAGCAACAGCAAAACATGTACCATGTTTCTTTGAAAACGTGTACCACGTTTCTTTAGAAAACATGTCCCATGTCGATATCGTTAATCTTCTTTTTTATGCTGTTATGATTTTATATCGTACTGAGCACGATTGAACTCCATCTGCTCTTTAAGTCCATAGATAAGAGGTTTCAGTTCATTGATACGGTAAAAACCGACATCATTATAGACCTCGTAAAGTGCATGGAATGCGTTATGGTGTTCATCCAGATAGGAGAAGAGGTACTCTTCCTGGTCGTCATCGAGGTAAAGCTCCGTGATGATTGTTTTTGTCATGTCAAGATGTTGAAGATATTTCTTGTATTTTTCATCGCTGGGTTTACGGTGGAACTGATGGAAAAGCTTTTGTGTAATACGCCAGTTCTTATTGAGCTCGCCCAGACCGATGCTCTTTAGTTTCTTCTCAAAGTTCTCCATTCTGTCTTTTGTCTTGAGCAAGTGCATATATAAGACATCGTCATGTTCATGGATTGCATGGGCAGTGTCATTGATAATAAAATGAAGCCTGGTGTAGTCTTGAACAAACTTTTCAGAAAAGAGAGATTTTCTTTTTATTTCGTTGATCAGGCGAAGGGAGTCTCTTTTAAAGTTCTTTGCCTCACTGATGTCACCTTCCTTGCTGATACGGCGTACCAGGTCGAAGTTGTCGTCTATCTTGGAATAGAGTAACTTCTGTTTAGGGGCGTATGACGGGGCCTTTTCCTCAGTGGGGGTATCGAGTGTGAAAAATAAAGCGGCAAGTGCCGAAGTGACTAAGACGAGTATAATAACAAGGGTTTTCATTCATTGCTCCAATTATGGTTTGTCGCAGCGAGAATGTCTTGGGTAGCGGTATCGGTTTTGACGCTTTTATCGTTCCGGCAGAAGTCATGATCGTGATAAACAATGCCGAATGTGGAACCGGCTATGACAAAGATGAATAAAAAGGCTTTCATTTATCCTCCCCCTGGACAAGTTGTTGGAAGGATAGGTCAAGAAGGTTACAAAGAAGTCACAGAAATATTACAATTTAGAGAGGATTTTTTCAACGACCTGGGCAGGGTCTTGCGCTTTGTAAATAGGGCGTCCTACGACGATGAAGTCTACTTTTTGTTCCTGGGCTGTCTTGATGTCAGCGACACGCTTTTGATCACCGGCATCTTCACCGAAGGGACGGATGCCCGGTGTCAGGGTCGCAAAGCTCTCAGAGGTGATGGATTTGATGGATGCACTTTCAAAGGCAGAACAGACGACACCGTCGAGACCTGCCTCATAGGTGTCTTTGGCAAACTGGTCGGCCTTGGACGAGATATCCTGGTTGTAGATGGCCTTGAAGTTCTCTTCATCAAAGGAGGTCAGGGCGGTCACGGCAAGGACAATAGGGCGCTTTTCATATTTTTCAAGTCGCTGCATGACAGTCTGCATAGCCACTTTTCCCGCACTGGCATGGACATTGAACATATCCACACCCAGTGTCATGATTGATTCGGCCGCATCAGCCATGGTGTTGGGAATATCATAAAGTTT
>JBFFSC010000197.1:0-3380 GCA_041572615.1 Sulfurimonadaceae bacterium | reverse complement strand
CACTGGTTGGGATGCTGCTAAAACTGAAGAAGCTCTAAAAGGTTATAAAGCTGGTACTCGTAACGTTAAAGGTATGGGTGCATTGATGAAAGGTCAAGTAGCTGCTTACTCTGACGCTGATATCAAAGCTGTTGCTGCTTACATCGCAGGTCTTAAATAATCCTGCTTTTCGGGTAGTTCCTGCCCGAAACTCCTCTTTTTAAACCTTCCAATTATTTATTAATAACTGTAACGAAAATTTATTTTTCTTTATTTTCCGGGCTATACTCTTTTTTACGACGCTCTTTTTCTACAGCCTCGTTCAATGCATCTTCTCCATCGAAAAGAACCGAGTTCATCATCTTGTCCTTATCATCAAACTGCCCCGTTTTGATGGCCCATATTACACCTATTAACGCTAAGGCTCCTAGAAGCAGGGAAATACCAAGCATTACTATCACTATACCACTAGACATATCTTTCCTTGTTTCTCATCTTAACGATTCCACTTCCATTTAATACGCATCGAATTACCCACAACTAACAATGAACTAAATGACATCGATGCCGCTGCTATCAGTGGAATGATATACCCTGCCATTGCCAATGGTATCGTTACAGCATTATACAACAAGGAGAGACCAAGGTTCTGTTTGACAAGGCTAAAAGTTCTTCTCGAGATTAAAAAGGCCTCTTTGAGACTTACCAGCGAGTCATCCAAGAGGACTACATCACTCACATCTATCGCGATATCAGACCCGCTTCCCATCGCAATAGCGATATCCGCATGGGCAAGAGCGAGGATGTCATTGACCCCATCACCCACCATGACACGAATCTTATCATCATGTTTAGCGACAAAGGCGGCTTTCGCTTCAGGAGAAAGGGCTGCATAATAGTTTTTGATCCCAATTTCATCAGCGATATGTCGTGCAGAATCCTCATGATCACCCGTGAGCATCAATACATCGATCTCGTTAGACTGACACATATCGATAAGTTCTACAATACCCTCTTTTGGTCTGTCACGTAACTCATAGTAAGCTATCAACTGCTTCTCTACTGCAAAGAAAAAAAGTGAGAAGTTTGAGTGTACATCGACTTCAATACCGTTCTCTTTCATAAATGCTGCATTTCCGCCTAAAACCTTTTTATTCTCATACACTGCGATAGTACCTCGAGATGGAACCTGATTTGAAGAGAAAAGTGATACTGGCCGTAATGATGCATCTTCTTTTTTGATATGTCTGACGATGCCTTGTGAGATCGGATGCAGCGAGGATTCACATAGTGCCAATAAAAGCCGTTTGTCTACTGATGTAAAACTTTTTTCACTGATAACTTCCGGCTTGCCCTCGGTTATCGTTCCTGTCTTGTCCAAGATGAGCATCTGCGTTTTCGCCATCGTCTCAAGTTGTGCCGCTTGTTTAAACAGTATACCGCGTTTTGCCCCCAGGCTCAGACCTATCAGAGTCGCCAGCGGAGTGGCAAGAGCCAGTGCACACGGACATGCAATGATGATAACAGAGATACCGACCATGAAAGACTCTTGAAACGAGTGTGGCCACCACCACCATACGATAAAAGTCATCAAAGCCAATAGCAAGATCACCGTTGAAAAATGGCCCGATATCCTGTTGGCCATGATCTCGACCTGCGGTTTTTTTCGCATGGCATTTTCCAGTAAAGAGACAAGGTTTGAAAGCGTAGAATGTGAAAAGTCTTTTTCTGCTTTATAGTGAAAAAGCGCATCGATACAGATCGTCCCACTGATTATTTTGTCACCCTCTTTTTTATAAATAGGATGGCTCTCTCCAGTAAGACTTGACTCATCGAAATACCCCTCTCCCCTGATCACAAGACCATCCAATGCAGCTTTCTCGCCTGGCTTTATCTCGAGGATATCCCCAACCTTGACCTCGTGGACACTAATACTTTCGCTTTGTCCGTTCTCCAGACGATTAACCTCATTAGGCACATGCTTGGAGATGACATCCAAGGTATCAGCCGCGGATTTCTTACTTAATACCTCTAAAAACTTGCCCACCAAAACAAAAGTGATGATCATCGCTACCGAATCAAAATATGCCTCGCCTGATTGGCTTAATGCGATATATATCGAATAGAGATAGGTCAGCATCGCTCCCGTTGCAACCAGGACATCCATATTGACCATATGGTTTTTAATGCCGTAATAAGCACCCCTGAAAAAGACAAATCCACTGTAAAAGAGTACCGGCGTTGATAAAAACCACTCTGCAAAATTCAGAATGTTCTTCATCTCCTGTGTCATACCGGTGAAATACCCCGCATATTGGGCGATGGCAATCCACATAATATTCATCGAACCAAAAAGGGCCACGACGATACGCAGGTAATACTCTTTTCTCTGTGAGTTTGCTTTCTCTTCCTGTATTGTCGGATCATAGGGATAGGCGTTATATCCAATAGCACGTATTAGATCGATGATGGCTGAAAGTTTTACCAGATGGTCTGCCCAGACGATCTTAGCCTTGTTGTTGGTGTAATTGATACTCGCTTCTACCACCCCTTCAAGTTTGTGCAAGGCCCTCTCATTCAACCATACACATGCTGAGCAGTGGATACCTTCAATTACCAAAGATATCTCTTGGAAACCGTCACTGTTTGTCGTGACAAACTGTTTATAAAACGAGTCTGAATCAAAAGAGGAACTATCTTCAAAAGTATGTGTCGGTGCTGCCAGCTTTTTTTCACCCAGTTTGTCGTAAAAACTGTCCAACCCCGAATCACTTAACAGATGAAAGACGCCCTGACACCCTGTACAACAAAAGTAATGTTCTTCATCTTTAATCATCACATCTTCATCATAATCAAGATGACAATGCGAACATTTAACCTTGGACAACTTCGAATTTTCCCAATTTTTTGTTTTTGACAAGTCGGTCATGTCTTTCAACAGAGCCTTGCATACAGATGTATACACCAGGAGTCTTCATGCTCTTTGCAAATCCCAGTGCCATAGCGAGATTAGCCGTTGCTTCTACCGGGTCTATTTCAAAAGGTACCATTGCTCCGGTAAATACTATCACCTTGTCTTCAAGTACTTCATCTAAAAAGGCAGCACTCATATCCACAGTATCGGTTCCATGAATGATCACAAAATGGGTATCAGAAGACTCAGCGATAATCTTCGTCATCATCTTTCGATCTTCAATATCCATATCAAGACTGTCTTTGTAAATCAATCCTGCCAGTTCGACATCATAGGTAAACGTCGAAAGGATCTTTTCGACAGCAAGATTGTCATAGGGAACTTCCATCTCACCGCTAAGGGGATTATAACGTTTATTGAAGGTCCCGCCAGTATTTAAAATCAGCATAGTAAACTTCTTAATGAATGTATATTTTTAGTCGCCTCT
>JBFFSC010000196.1:0-3438 GCA_041572615.1 Sulfurimonadaceae bacterium | reverse complement strand
GGTTTTAGTTTTAGAAATTATACGCTGTTTATTGCACGGGGGTGTTAAATATCATCAATTAACCCATTCCGTTAAATTTTGATTAAGTGCAAAATAAACAATGTTATATCATGTTGCAATTATATTCTGTTAAACTTAAAAGACAGTGAGATTGCTGGTATATGACCCAAGAGCTGTTAAAGCTCTTTTTTAAATTGATGCAGCCACTCTTTATCATCGAGATGGTGCTTTTTACTTTCGATGAGGGAGTCTTTAATGCTCTGCAGGTCCTCCTCAGAGAGGAAGCTGAGAACACTTGGATTGATGCTTGAGGGAGCACCATACTGGTTGATCAGATCCGTGATCTCGTTTAAAAGCTCTTCTTTACTGCTCATTTGATCTCTTTGTTCGTTGGACCAGTATAGCGTTGACGAGGACGTGCTATTTTCATCTCTTTGTCATGCTTGAGTTCAATCCATTGTGTGATCCATCCGACGGAACGGCCAATGACAAAGATGATCGTAAACATGTTCTTAGGAATTTTCAGTGCCGTAAGGATCAGGCCTGAATAGAAGTCGATGTTTGGATAGAGCTTTCGCTGAATGAAATACTCATCAGTAAGGGCGACCTCTTCGATCTTCTTGGCGATCTCAAGCAGCTCATTGTCAACACCTAGTTCTTCTTCAAGTTCGTCCAAAAGCTTTTTCAGTATCTTCGCACGTGGATCGAAGTTCTTGTAGACACGGTGTCCGAAACCCATCAGTTTAAAGCTGTCTTCCGGGTCTTTTGCTTTTTTGATGTATTCATCGACATTCTCAAGGCTTCCTATCATCTCAAGCTGGGCAATGACTGATTCGTTTGCTCCGCCATGTGCTCGTCCCCAAAGTGCATTGACTCCGGCAGATACTGCCGCATAAGGGTGCGCACCAGTTGAGGCGACACTTCTTACTGTTGAAGTCGAAGCATTCTGCTCGTGATCCGCATGCAGGGTGAAGATAGTGTCAAGTGCACGTATCTCGACATCTCTGATGGAAATATCAGCAGAAGGGTAGGCACGCATCATGTATAAGAAGTTTTCTGTGAAGGATCGTTCGATGTCAGGGTATATAAAAGGTATCCCGAGGCTTCTTCGGTAGGAGAGGGCGGCAAGTGTCGGTATCTTGGCAATAATACGACGCGCCATGACTTGAAACTCCTCCTCTTTGTCAATGTTGAGATGTTCATAATGAAATGCGGAAAGGGCTGAAATCGATGATGCCATCATTGCCATCGGGTGCGCACTATCCGGAAAGGAATAAAAAAGGTTCTTCAAGCCTTCATGTACAAACGAACGTTTGCGAATCTCAACATCAAAAGCGGAGAGGGCGTTTCTAGATGGAAGCTTCCCCGTTAACAACAGGTAGCAGACATCAAGGTAGCTTTTTTTATTCGCAAGGTCACTGATGTCATACCCTCGGTACCTTAATTCGCCTTTTTCGCCATTGATATAGGTGATGTCAGAGCTACAGCTAGCAGTAGAGGTAAAACCAGGGTCATAGGTAAACATGCCTGTCTGTTGATATAAGGAACGGATGTCAATGACGTCAGGACCTACACTCGGACTTAATATCTCAAATTCATAAGTTTTTCCATCTCTATTATCAACCAAGCTCACTGTAGCCATAAGACACCCCTAAATTGTTTTTATTTGTTACTATAGGTCATTTACCTTTAATGTCATATTAAATCTTTTTGTTAGGCATTGTTGCGCAACAGCTAGGTTATAATATTGATTGATCGCATGCGCTACATCTCAGTACAACGTATTCTAACAAAGGGGTAGAGCCCTGTGCTTATTCTGATTGTTTAAGCAAGGGCATTACGGATCTAAATGCCCAGAAGGAGTCTGGTAACGACTCGTCTTTAAGCAAGGCACATACCGACTTCTCAAGTACTCAACGCAGTTGGTTTAACTTCAACAACGCGACAGCGAAGTCAGGGCTCATGAGGCAGCCCCCATATTGCTGCAGGTGGATCGGTCGCAAGCAGTGTCGCAAGTTTTACTTATCAGGAAGGACCGAATGGGAAGCTTTATGCATAGGCGGTGAAGTTCCCATAAACATCCCATACGGAAAGAATGCCCAAGAGAGCATCATAGTAATTGCCAAAGAGGTTCAAGCTGCCGCCTTGGCTCCTGCAAATCCAAGCCCTCAAGACTTCAAGGTTGTAGCTTCGGCAGCGATGATGGAAGCAAGAGCACGTCAAGAACTGGCTCTGGAAAAAGCAAATGCAGGCAAGAGCAACATGAACCTTGCAGATTTATATGACAACACGATGGTGGCAACCAATACAGTAGGTGATGGCCTGGATATACATATCTGATCTTTCAAGAGTTATTTAAAGAGAATTTACATTATGTTAACCAATTAATATATACGATATTCTGTGTACATTATTGTTATTGAACAAGTAAGATTTCAGCCTAAAAATATTACTATATAGTTTATTATATAGGAGATGCTTAGATGAAACCAAAAGATGAAGTAACACGATCCTTGGTCGTTGATAGACAGGTATGGGATGATTCGATGAAGTATGCACGTATCAGGTACAAAATGAGTCTAAGCAAGGTTGTTGATCAACTCCTTCAGGAATGGCTGGCCAAAGAAAAGCGTCGTCCGCTAGAGAACGAGAACCAGGGAAGCTTTTTCTAAACAGAAGTAAATTAGTGTTTTATAGTAAATACTATTAACATACTTGTTTATTAATTTGCCCTGTCCCCTCTTCGGTTCTTTTTATGTTATCATTCGCCAAAATTTATATAAGTGAGTTAACATGATAAGAACTACTGAAGAATTCAAAACATTTGTTGAAGATATTAAAGCGACACCTAACTACAAAGATCCAATTGCATTTGGTATCTGTCGTGTCGATCTTAGTCAAATTGATAATGAGAAAGTCCTTCAGGCTACTTATCCAGTCATCAATTGGAATGAAAACTTTGGAAGTGCTGCTGTGTTTATCGGCGCACTAAAAGCATGCGGTGTTGATGTTGATACGTCTAAAAACGAGGTTTCGTGCAATATAACATTTGACTTTGTCAAGCACTGTATTGACACCTTTAATCCTTACCTTACTGAAGCTGTTGGCGATGCTCATAAAAATGTCCAAGTCATTGTTCAACTCTTTCAGCTACTCTTAGATGATGGTATGAGAGAGGGTGAATTCCGTGTTGTTTTCCTATTTGATGATGCTGCTTGTGAAAGTGTTGAGGCAACTTATCTTAAACTGTATGCCCTTTCTCAGGCAAAAGTTGAACTTAGAAGTATTAACCTCAATGGAGCCTTCGGAGCACTTCCTAATGTAGCTTGGCATGGCAACACGCCGATTGACCTTGACTACCTGCGTATTAATGAGATCGAATTAAAACTTCGTAATGAGTATCCTGAGATTGATTTTGTTGATAAGTTCCCACGCTTC
>JBFFSC010000195.1:0-3477 GCA_041572615.1 Sulfurimonadaceae bacterium | reverse complement strand
TCCACCTTCAGTTGGTCCTACTTTAGCGTAAGAACTCGAGATGCCACGTAAACGGTGAACACCATCCTGGAAAGCCTTGATAACATAATCAGCTTCCTCTTCCGTAGTAAAACGGCTAAGGCTCAGACGCATACCCGTATGTGCCAGTTCATTATCTGCACCGATTGCCAGCATTACCGTATTTCCTTCAAGGTCTTCTGATGCACATGCTGAACCTGTCGAAGCACCGATCATTGCGTTGTTAAGGTCCCAAAGCATACCTTCACCCTCAACACCACGGATTGAGATAAGAATAGTATTTGGCGTACGGTTTGCACGGTCACCGACAACAAAGACATCTTCAAGTTTAAGAAGCTCGTCTTCAATACGGTCACGGATCTTAGCGATCTGTGCCATTTTTGTCTCCATGTCAGTCGTAGCAAGTTCAAGTGCTTCACCCATACCGACGATACCCGCGACATTCAGTGTCCCTGAACGGCGACCGCCCATCTGGTCACCACCATGGAAAAGCGGTGTCAACTTTCGTGAGTTCTTGATATAAAGACCACCGACACCTTTTGGCCCGTGGAATTTATGTGCCGAGAATGACATGAATGCGATATCCATTTCAGAAACGTTCACCGGGATCTTACCTACGGCTTGAACACCGTCTGTATGAAACAGAACACCTTTTTCTGCACATACTTCTGAGATCTCTTTAATAGGGAAGATCATACCTGTCTCATTGTTCGCCCACATGACAGAGACTAAAGCTGTTCTATCAGTGATAAACGACTTGACTGTATGCGCTTCGACGATACCCTGCTCATTAACAGGAAGGTAAGTCACCTTGACACCGCAGTGTTCTTCAAGATATTTACATGTCGAAAGGATCGAAGGGTGCTCAACCTCAGTTGTGATGATATGATTCTTATCACCATGCTGAATCAGGTCAGCCCAGATCGATTTCAATACCCAGTTGTTTGACTCTGTTGCACATGAAGTAAAGACGATATCATCATTATCAGTCGCTCCAATACCATTGTAGACCTGATCGATCGCCTTACGTAAACCCGGATGAGTCTTTGTTCCGAACTTATGTAATGAGTTCGGATTTCCATACATCTCAGTCATATACGGTAGCATCGCTTCGACAACCTTAGGGTCCATCTTAGTCGTTGCATTATTATCTAAATATACTTCCATATTTATCCTTTGTTTTGAGTACTAAATTTGATAATAATACTCAAAATTTTTAATTAAGACATTTTTTGTCCTCTTTTGATATCGACATGATAGTAGGTATTGGTTAAGTTTATGCTTAAGATTATTTTATGAAAACTTAGGCTTAAGATTTTTTTCAGCTTTAGCTGTTCATCATATCAACGAGATGCTGTACGCTCTCTTCATAATCAGATATATAGCTTGCTCCCTGCGTGATGAACTTTTCCATCGTCTCTTTTTTACTGATCGCTTCATCGAGCTCTGCATCATTGCCTGCAGTATAAGCTCCGATACGTATGAGAACCTCGTTCTCTTTTAATAAGGTATAAAGGCGTCTGAATTTTCGTGCCGCTTCAAAATGTTCTACCGAGATGATATCATTCATCACCCGGGAAGCAGAATTGAGAATATGAATAGGCGGGTAGATACCGAAGTCTGTCAGTTCTCTTGAGAGGACAATATGCCCATCCAATATTGATCGTGACTGATCGGCAATAGGGTCATTCATGTCATCCCCCTCTACCAGGACAGTAAAGAAAGCCGTAATAGAACCTTTCCCTTCTTCTTTGCCCGCTCTTTCCATCAGCTGTGGCAGCAAGGTCAAGGATGAGGGAGGGTACCCTTTTGATGTAGGCGGCTCCCCAAGAGCAAGACCGATCTCACGCTGTGCCATGGCAAAACGTGTCACCGAGTCCATCATAAAGAGTACATCCATACCCTGATCTTTAAAGTACTCCGCTACCGACATCGCCGAAAAGGCACCGTACTTCCGCATTAATGGAGAGTCATCGGATGTCGCCACGACAATGACTGTATTCGTCAGATCGCCTCCGAGGTTTTTTTCGATGAATTCAGGAACCTCGCGCCCACGCTCTCCGATCAAGGCCACGACTTTCACAGGAGCCTCAGAACCCCGGACAATCATTCCCATCAGCGTTGACTTACCTACACCTGACCCCGCGAAGATACCAAGTTTCTGACCTTTTCCGCAAGAAAGAAGAGTATCGATAGTCTTGACACCGACCGAGAACTTCTCATCGATCATCCCCCGTGACATCGCGGCGATAGGCTGTTTGATAATCGCTGACTGTGACGAGCACTTCAGACTTCCCTTTCCGTCAATAGGCTGCATGAAAGGATCAACCACACGTCCCAAGAGTTCCGGACCGATATCTATCTTCATCCCGTTTTGTTTTAAAAAGACTTCGTCACCTACGCAATATCCCTCGATGAAAGAAAATGGGCTGATAGCAAAACCGGCTTCACGTATCTCGGTGACCATCCCCATCGTACTCATGTGGCTATCTTTTGAGACAATTGATACCGTATCACCGATACTGACTTTCAGGCCTTTGGCAAGGACAATATTGGCATTGATCTCCGTTATCGTTCCGAAAGCAGGTGAAAGATTACGTCCTTTGATCCGATCACGAAGGGAGTTTAGAGGCATGCAGATTTAGTACCTGTTGCCTACAGGGGCATTGATCAGAGAAAAGAACTCTGCTCTGGTCTTTTCATCTTTTTTAAACAGACCGCGCAAGGCAGAAGATGTCGTCGTCGAATTGATCTTCTCCACACCTCGCATCTCCATACACATATGACGTGCCTGAATGACAACGGCTACACCCTTTGGTTCAATCGTCTGCATGATCGCATCTGCGATCTGTTCTGTCAACTGTTCCTGAATCTGCATACGTCTGGAAAAGACATCGACGACTCGGGGTATCTTGGAAAGCCCAACGACTTTTCCGTTAGGAATATAGGCAACATGCGCACGCCCGATGATAGGAAGGAGGTGATGCTCACATGTAGAGTAGAGTTCGATATCCTTGATCAAGACCATCTCGTCATTGGAAGAGGTGAAGAGTGCAGAAGAGAGAATCTCATTGGGATCTTCTTTGTAGCCCCCGTACATGAAATCATAAGCTTTTCTCACACGTTCAGGTGTCTTTAAAAGCCCTTCACGCTCAGGATCTTCACCCACAGATCTCATCATGGTCCTTACCGCGTCCTCAAAAGCTTCATTGTTTTTTTCAGCCACATCTTCACCTTATATTTTATTAGCGTTAGAATACCATCTCTTCGCTTGTGCTCAGTTAAACATATAGTATTATAGAAAAAAAAGAAAAGTTTCGATAAAATTTCGCAAAATTAATAATAGTAGTATCATTCGAAAATACTACTGTAGAACTTTAAAAGGGATTTAATGGAATTCAAAACCAATAAAATCGACGGCGCTAACGCTGAAATCACTGCGACATTGGCACAATCTGA
>JBFFSC010000194.1:0-3487 GCA_041572615.1 Sulfurimonadaceae bacterium | reverse complement strand
TGAGCACCTGGCTTAAGGCCAAGGTCTTTGATAAGGTCTTTGATATAGACACCAGTCCATTCTGCAGAACTCATGAAACCTTTAGCAAATTGTAAAGAGTTGAATTGAGGTCCACGCCACTCTTGTCCACCATTAGCCGGACATTCGATGAAGTGTGTACGAGTTACACGTGGATAACGCTTAAGCTCGTCCAATGTAAGAACAATGTCTCTTTCAAGTTCTGCACCGTGGATCATCAAACGGAATTCGTTTGGATCAACTTCTGCAGTACCACCGTGACAACGGCTGAAGAACAGACCATTTGGTGTGATGATACCTTCAGATTCATGAATTGGACATACAGCGATTGATGCTTGGAAGTTACCGGAAGCCAACAGCTTTGTGTTTCTTCTTAAATTGTTATGCTCATACGGTGATGGCATACCGTAACGGTTATATGTTACGGGTTTTCCTAGTTTTTGACCCCATTTCACGTGGTGCATGATAAATGGATCGTCTTCTGCTGTCGCTGCTTCATTTGCTGATAGAGCCGTTGCAGCCGCAACAGCACTGATTGTAGCAGTTTTTTTGAAAAAGTTTCTTCTGCTTGATTCAGTTGTATCATTAGATAGTTCTAAATCTTTTTGAGAAATTTCATTCTTCATTGTTACTCCCTTTCTAGTTTTGTTAGTTTAGATTTCATTTTATTGCAGATACTGGCACATATAAATGCGTCTTTTATATCTGTTAAATCGTATGTTGAAAACACACAGTCTTGATGTGCTTTCAATGAATTTTTCGCACCAGATTCAGTGCATAATGAAAATCGTACGAGAGCAGTGTACTGAAAATTTCATTTAGATTTGATAATACTGGAAGCTAAGATGAAGAGGCTTGTTACTAATTGGAACAAAAAAGGTGATAGAGCAGATGATGAGTAATAGTATTTGTTATTTTGTATTATCTGTTCTCGCGAACAATTTCATCTCAGAGCTTGTTACTGTTTAGAAACAGGTGGCCCTGAGCTCAGAGGTGAAAACTATCTTTTTTCAACGATACCGAGAATAACATAGGTGTCGGTCGCCTCATCGACATAAAAGGGAATCGTGTAGCCTTGATGTTCGATGTCTTTGATGTTGTCATCATCGAAGTAGATAGAGCGCTTATATTTAGCCACCTTGCTCGGGGCATTTAAAATAACCGTGTCAAGATAAAGTTTGAAGTCTTTTATGCCTTTGAGATCGCTTGTCAAATAGGGTGTAAAGATCTCCTTGAGTTGTTGCTGGTAAAGTGGTGAACTGAGGATTTGCATCTTATTCTGCCTCCTTGAGCCAATGGTCAAGTTCTTTCATGTTCTCAAGATGTGAGCGGAATGTTTCGGGAGAGTTTTTATAGTCATTGAAGGCTTTTATAAACTTGTTTTGATTGTTTTGGAAGGTCTGGTCTATCAGGATGACCTTATCTTTGGGAAGTGTCTGCATGAACTCTTCGAAAAAATCATCTTCGATCTGAAGTTGAATGGTTTTCATTTGGAGGCCTTTTATTGGTCAAAATTGGGATGATATGATAGTATATCAAAAATGAAAATACCATATTTTGAATGAGAGATTGATAGATGAAACTGATAGCAATGATACTGACAGCTTTTATGTTCGCGGGCTGTGTGCCTGTACAGAAGGGGGATTACGTCACCTATACAAGCAATGACTATATTTTTATGCATAACCGTTTTATAGACAAAAGCATGGATTGTGTGGAGTTAGGAAAGATGAAAGAGGGTACGCTCTTGGTGAAGTACTGTGTCGGGGAGAACTATGCTTCACGACTGGTCCAGGGTTTCGTCTTCGCACATGAGTATAAAACCAATGAAGAGCGCTTTATCGGGGCTTCAATACGGTTTAAAGCAGAGAAGAAGATCAGTTTTGACTGCAGTTCTGAGACGATAGAGGGAAAAAGCTCAGGGACAGAGTATGTGAATTGCATGATCCCGACAGCCGCTTTTGATCTCTATACATTTATCGTCAATTCGGATGAAGATGTCCAAGGGGAGTTCAGCGGTACCCTCGATCAGCGAAATATCTTCCGCGGCGTCATCAGTTCAGAGGGAAAAGAACTTTTGAAAGCATTTTATAGAGACAGGGCAGAAGGTAAACAGAAATCGTGGAAAAATAGAAGCTTATAACCGAATCAATCAAGATGAAAGATTCAGTAGGATGGCTTATTTACACGTGGCAGTGCTTGCTGAGAGATACTTTTTATTGACCCATCCAAAGGTGCCTTTGTAAGTGACATAACACCAGTTCTCTTGCGCTTGAGCGAGAAAAAGTTTGATCTCATCTTCTTGCATGTTCCCCATTGCTTCAAGTGAGATGTCTTTACCGCAACCGTGACTGATGACACACTGTTCATTATAAGGGATGCTTGAGACTTTTTTGGAGGTATGGTCGGCTTTCTCACGCATGTTTAATGCATCCCACTTTTTAACGTTCTGGACTTGAACGTAACTGGTTCCTTCGGCATAAACGGCAGAGAGGAATAAAAAAGGCAGTAATAAGGTCTTGTACATAAAGAGCTCCTGTGGCAGAATTTTCCAATTATACCTGAGAGTTGTGAAAATAAGAAATATTTATTAAAAAAGAGTGTTTTGATAGAAAAGAAGGGGCTAGAGACCAGCCGCCTTGATCTTCTCTGCTTGATAGTGTGCCTGTAAAGGTTCGATGATCTCATCCATAAGGCCTCCGCCAAGGATCTCGTTAAGACGATAAAGCGTAAGGTTGATACGGTGATCGGAAATACGGTTTTGCGGATAGTTATACGTACGGATACGACCAGATCGGTCACCTGTACCGACTTGCTCTTTACGCGCGGCTCCATCGGCTTCCATCTTTTCTTGCATCTCAAGGTCATAAAGACGGGCCTTTAAGACCTTCATCGCTTTTTCTTTGTTCTTATGCTGTGATTTTTGGTCCTGGTTGGTCACGACCAGCCCTGTCGGCAAGTGCGTGATACGAACAGCCGAATCGGTCGTATTGACAGACTGACCACCACAACCTGATGAACGCATTACGTCTATTTTCAGGTCATTAGGGTTGATTTCGATCTCTACATCATCGACCTCAGGCATGATAGCAACAGTGATGGCAGAGGTATGTACACGTCCCTGTGATTCGGTCTGCGGAACACGTTGGACACGGTGTGTACCTGATTCATGTTTGAGGTAGGAGTAGACCTTTTCTCCCTTGATAAGTGCGATGATCTCTTTGAATCCGCCGGCATCCCCTTCTGACGATGACATGATTTCGATCTTCCAGCCTTTGAGTTCGGCGTAACGCGTATAGGCAGTGAAAAGGTTTCCGACAAAGATAGCTGCTTCATCTCCGCCAGCTCCTGCGCGCATCTCCAGATAGATATTACGGTCGTCGTTTGGATCTTGTGGGACCAACAAGCCCTTTAACTCTTCCTCTATTTGAGGGACGCGAGGTTCTAGCTCTTTGAGTTCCTCTTTTGC
>JBFFSC010000193.1:0-3538 GCA_041572615.1 Sulfurimonadaceae bacterium | reverse complement strand
TTGTACCGACTATGGGTGCTTTACATCGTGGACATCTCAGTCTCATCGAAGCCTCGGTCAAGAACAATGATATCACGGTAGTCTCTATCTTTGTCAATCCTACACAGTTTCTCGAGGGTGAGGATCTGGACAAGTACCCGAAAAAATTTGAAGCGGATGAGCGAATCTGTACGCTTGCGGGTGTGGATATACTTTTTTACCCTCAGGTTGATGATATGTATGAACCGGATGAGGTCAAGATAGTCGCTCCCAACGTGCGCGGGTATATTCTTGAAGGTCATGTCAGACCGGGTCATTTTGACGGTGTCTTGACCGTTGTAATGAAGCTTCTTAATATCGTATCGCCTGATCGTGCCTATTTTGGGAAAAAAGACGCCCAACAGTTGGCGCTGATCATACAGATGGTGAAGAACTTCTGTATGGATGTACAGATCGTACCGCTTGAAACGGTTCGAGAGAGCGACGGATTGGCCATGAGTTCACGAAACGTCTATCTTGATAAAGATGAGAGAGTCGAAGCATTGAAGATATCGCGCTCTCTTAAGAGTGCCACCAATCTTGTGATGCAAAAGACCCTCGATACCGAAGTCATTAAACAGGAGATGCATAAGGTCATGGAACCATTGGATGTGGAGTATATCTCCATCGTCTCACGTTCTTTTATTCCCTTGAACGAAGTGGAGATAGGAAATACGATCATTTTGGTAGCGGCACGTCTTGGCACGACACGCCTGATCGATAATATCTGGATCTAGAGCTTGGGTTTCAAGTAGTCGAACTCGACCAGGAGGTCAACGATCTGTTTATAAACAGGAACAGCTGTCAATGAGGCGAAGTGGTTCGCCTTTGGCTGGATAACAGTGACACCCAGGGTATAGTGCTTCTTCTCGTCATTGGCAAAACCGAAAAACGAGGTGTTGTATTTGTTGACATACCTGCCTTTTTCAGCGATATGCGCTGTCCCCGTCTTTCCTCCGACTTCCAGGCCCGGTGTGATGGCACCGACACCTGTTCCTTCATTTACCGTCTTGATCAGGATCTTCTTCATACGTTCCGCAGTTGCTTGAGAGATCACTTGGACAGAGCCTTCCGGTGTCATGGAACGGACATTTCCATGCATATCGACAAGACCAGCGACGATATAAGGCTTCAGCATCCGCCCCCGGTTGTTGAAGGTATTATAGGCTTTTAGGATCTGCATGACATTGACGTCTATCCCGTAGCCATATGAGGCAGTTGCCTTGTATATCTCACTTTTGAGCTGGTTGATAGCGGGTACGCTTCCTCGTTTTTCATACGGCAGGTGCAGGCCGCTCTTCTGTCCGAACCCGAAGTCGATCAGACCTTGATAGTACTCCAATGCCGGAAGTTTTTGGGCCAGCTGAGCAATCCCTACGTTTGATGAATGCACGATGACATTCTCGGCGCTCAGCCAGTCAAACTTATGTTCATCGATGATGGTCTTTCGTCCCATCTTCATCCTTCCGTTATGTCCGTTGACAAGGTCGTAAGGGTTGACAAGTTTATGTTCAAGCAGAAGGGAAAAGACGATGGGTTTCAAGACGGAACCCGGTTCGAAACTGTACTCGATGGCATTCGTATTCAGGGAAGGATAGTCTGAACGGTGTATATTGTTGGGCTGATACCGGTTTGAGCTGGCCAAGGAGATGACCTTCCCGGTAGATGACTCCATGATGACGGCCATGATCTCATCGGCATTGAGTTTTTCCTTCATGGTACTGACGATCTTCTCGACGCGTTTTTGCAGGGTCACGGGAATGCTGAGCTGGACATTGAGACCATTGATATCTGGTTTTGTATAGCTCTTTTTGTTCAAGATCATATAACTGTTGACATCACGAGGCCCGAACTGTTTTCCATCCTGTTGGGCATTGAGTTCATTGTCGAAACTTTTCTCAATCCCCTTGACCCCTCTGACTCGGGTATAACGGTCCTCTTCGACCTTATGGATATAGCCTACGATAGGGGTGAGAAGGTCCTGGTAAGGGTAGCGTCTTTTCTCTCCGCTGGGAATAATATTGAGACCATGCAGGATATGGTTTCCGTTGGGAAGGACATATTCGACGAAGACTTTCATACGGCGCAGTTTGTAGGCCAGAGACTTCAGGTACTGTGCGTCTTGCGGATTGATGTGGTAAGAGAGGACGACGCTTCCCTGACGGGAATCCAGCCGTTTTTCAATCTCTTTCTCACTGATACCGCTGTAGATGGAGAAGAGTCTGATAAAGAGCTCTTTTTTGTCCGGGTCAATGTTCCGCGTGTTTACGACAGCTTTGTAGAGTTGCTGGGTCGTGGCGATATGAAAACCGTCGGCACTGAGTATCTCACCGCGTTCCGCTCTTTTTTCATCTGAGGTGAAGAGGGAGGGAATACGGCGTTCATGGACAACCGTGTAGAATTGCGAGCTTAAAAAAAGAATAAAGCCGACAATTAAAAAGAGGAAGAGTACCAATATTTTTTTTGATTTGTTTCGGTTTGTCATTGAGTCCGTATGATTGCTTTTTGTAATTGTATCGGAATAATTTTTATAGTAGAATTTGTTTCGTGAATAAAAAGGAAAGTTATGAAAAGCATATTGATATTCATAGTAAGCAGCATGATTTTTGTAGGCTGTTCATCTTTACAGGTCAGTCATGATTTTGATCCGTCATTTGACTTTAAAGGACAGGACTCTTTTGTCATTGTCCATCATAATAAAGAAGGTGAAGATACGCTTTTCAATGACAGATTGCTTCGTGCATTAGAGGATGATCTACGCTCAAAAGGGTATGTCAAGGGGGAGAAGCAAGGTGCAGATCTTGTCTTTGTCTTTCATACAAAAGTGGAGGATAAAACGGATATTGATACCGACTATCAAATGGTTGGGTATGGTGTGTACGGATACGCAGGAGGAATGGTCGCAAGGACAAGCACGTACCATTACACCAAAGGGACATTGATTATAGATGCTCTTAATCCTAAAGATCAAAAGATCGTCTGGAGAGGTGTTGCGACAGACACCTTGAAAGATCGAAAAACACCTCAAAAACGTACGGCTTATATTAAAGAAGTGATTCAAGAACTGATGGAAAGTTTTCCAGGAAAATCAGCCGATAAATGAAGCGCAGCTATAAGAGATTTACACACGAGTCGATGGTTGAGATCGGCTCGTATCTGAAAAAGCAACTGGAAAAGGGCGAGCATATCGTCGAGTTCTGTGTGCTCAGCCCTGACTACATGCATAACTCCTATGCCGGCAAGCGTGTTGAGGTCGAGGGAATAAGCTTTGTCTACCGCGGATACAAGGCATGGAGTGATCTGGCTGAGATTCATTACTGCCGTATGCTCACCCCTCTCATTGAAGATGAACACTTTGTTAGATTGCGTTTTGAGAAACTGGATATCTCTGAATCGTTTCATCTTTTGAAAGAGACGCCGCTTCAGGAGAAATACGGAGCAGGCTCACCCTTTGCACAGATCAACAAAAACGAAGAGCCCGCTTTCTTGCATCCCTACATGAAAGCCCTTGAGAATGTGA
>JBFFSC010000192.1:0-3563 GCA_041572615.1 Sulfurimonadaceae bacterium | reverse complement strand
TTTGCCCAAGGCCATTGTCATTGTTGCAGAAAACCGGGTGGATGGGATACTTGAAGCCAAGTCCATGGGGGCTGGGATCATCTTTTTGGATGATGCCTACAGTAAACACTTTATCCGGAAGTTCGACCTGCTTATCATGAGTCCTCAGGAGAACCCTTTTTGTCTTCCATCGGGTCCCTACAGGGAACGTCTTTGGGCAGGTAAGAAGGCTTTAGAGGTTCAGGAGGAGAAAGACTTTACGCGAAAGGTCACGATCACTAAGGGCACTTCGCGCATGATCTTGGTCAGTGCGATCTCCAAACCGCAACGACTGGAACCCTACTTGACACCTGAGGTCGTTGAAAAGATATTCTTTCCTGATCATTATGCTTTCAAGAAAAAGCAGCTGGAAGAGATCCTGCGCAAAAACAACGCCGACAGTCTCCTGGTGACACGTAAAGATGCCGTAAAGATGCAGGGGTTTGATCTTCCGCTTTCCTACCTTGAACTGGAGCTGGATGTTGATGAGAATGTGCATCAATCCGTTCAGGATTATGTTAGAATTTCGCATTGAAACAATATGTATTATAAAGAAGCAAAATGCAAGAAAAAATCGATAAAGTAAAGATATTACTTGATGCTCTTCCTTTTATTAAAGAGTTTAATAAAAAGATAGTCGTGATCAAATATGGCGGTTCGGCGCAGACTGATCCAAAGCTCATAGAAAGTTTTGCGCAAGATGTCCTGCTCTTGTACCTGGTAGGGATCAAGCCGGTTATCGTCCATGGCGGTGGTAAAAAGATCACGGATATGCTCGATAAGCTAAATATTGAAACGGAGTTTATCGACGGTCAGCGTGTGACGACTCCCGAGGTCATGCGTATTGTCGAGATGATCCTAAGCGGAGAGATCAACAGCAGTATCGTCTCACTCTTGAACGGCCACAGTGCAAAAGCGATCGGTGTAAGCGGAAAAGATGCACATTTTATCCTGGCTGAACCAAAAGAACATGCAAAATGGGGTCTTACGGGTACGATCACAGAAGTCAAGGCTGATGTGATCCATAACCTGATCGATGAGAAGTTTATTCCTGTCATCGCTCCGATAGCAGCGGGTGAAAGCCTTGGGCATCCTGGCTATAACATCAATGCAGACCTTGCTGCGTCCCAGGTAGCGAAGGCTATCGGTGCTAACAAGGTGATATTCCTTACAGATACACCGGGCGTATTGGATAATGATAAAAACCTTCTCTCCACGCTGAGTGAAGCAGAAGTGGAAAGCCTTAAGAAGGACGGTACGATAAACGGCGGTATGGTACCTAAAGTAGATGCCTGTCTTGAAGCTATTGACGGGGGAGTACAAAAGGCACACATCATCGATGGACGTGTTGAGCACTCCATACTCCTTGAACTCTTTACCTCTGAAGGTATAGGGACACAGATCACACTGTAGTCATGATTGTCTATTGTACGGTACCTGATGAAGCGACAGCAAAAGCAATAGCCCATGCTATTGTCAAAGAAGGTCTGTGTGCCTGTGTCAATCAAATTCCAAAGGTCACGTCGTATTACATCTATGAAGAGGAGTTCTGTAAAGACGATGAGATCTTGTTGTTGATCAAAACAGCCTCATCTCATTTTGAAGCGCTGCAAAGACGTATAGAAGAACTTCATCCCTATGAGGTGCCCGAGATCATCGCTACCGAGATATCTCAAGCTTCTACACAGTACCGAAACTGGCTGCTTGGATCTCTTTCCCCTGATATCCTATAGGCGCGCATCACTCTCATCAGCGCTTAATACCCCTTTGACATCAAAGAGTACACCCTTGTCTTTCAAAAGTTCTTTGATATCGAGCTGTTTAAACGCCTGATGGGCAACGGCAATTATGACGGCATCATAAAGCTTTTCTGTCGGGGCAGGGAGTGATTGAAGGCACTCAATGCCGTAGTTCCTGCTTACTTCTTCAGGGTCGACAACAGGATCAAAAACATCAAGCTGTACGACCTCTTTGGCTATGGTGAGGGCAATAATGGCACTTTGGGAGTTTCGGATGTCAGGGCAGTTCTCTTTAAAACTGAGTCCCATCAGCAATACCGAAGCAGTTTTGACATCAATACCTTTGTCGTGCATGAGCGAGACAGTCTGGCGAACAATATAATGAGGCATCTCGTTGTTCGTCTCTCTGGAGGTCTCTATTAATGGGGTTCTCAGACCTGCTTTCCTGGCATTATGGACAAGGTAGTAAGGGTCAACGCTGATACAGTGCCCGCCGACAAGTCCCGGATAGTAAGTGTTGAAGTTCCATTTGGTACTGGCCGCTTTGATGACTTCGTTCGTGTCTACGCCTAAGGCATTAAAAATGTGGCTGAGTTCATTCATCAAGGCAATATTGACATCACGCTGGATGTTTTCGACAAGTTTGGACGCTTCTGCCGTTTTGATCGAAGGTGCTACATGTATTCCGGCTTGTACGATCGAACCGTAGAGTTCTTTCATTTTTCCGCTGATCTGGGGCGTCGACCCTGCGACTATCTTTACAACCTTGTCGATAGTGTGTACCTGATCGGCGGGATTGATACGTTCAGGACTGAAGCCGCAGAAAAAATCCTCATTAAATTTCAATCCGCTGCCTTCTGCAAGCAAAGGAACACATGTCTCTTCCGTGCAGCCAATGTAGACGGTACTCTCGTAGATAACAAGATCGCCTTTTTTTAAATGAGGTGCCAGGTCTTTTGTCGCGCTAATGATCGCATGTAGGTCCGGATTAAACTTCTCGTCTACAGGTGTCGGAACCGATACGATATAGATATTCGCATCAGTGATATCAGCAAGTTCAGAAGTAAACTGAAGGTTGGTATTTTGAAGTTCATGCGAGGTGAAGCTTCCTGTTCTGTCAATCCCGTTTTTTAAGGCCTTGATATGTTCGGCACTATGTGAATAGATCAGGGTAGGGTGTTCTTTGGAAAAGGCCATCGCCAAGGGAAGCCCTACATATCCAGCCCCGATGATACACAGTTGTGTCTTCATTTAGACACCTAGAACCTGCGCATGATAGACAAGCCCAGGTAATAGATATCGTAGAAATCATCATTCCAGACGTCACGCTGATTGTTCATATATCCTGTTTTTCCCTGCAGTTGCCAGTCTTTATAGATACCTATTGTACCGACAAAATCGATGTTTCCGCCCGGACGGTAAGAACCCATAGTATCATCTTTGATCATCCCCAGTCCGGCCATCATAAAGAGTTCATTGTCTTGTGAAAAACGGTAGTTGAGATAGGCGGTACCCATATAACTCTCAAACAGTTTGGGATCATAGTAGCCATGGTTCAGGTTTTTGTCATAACCAAACAACCAGGCTTTCACACCCAGGTCCATACTCCATGATTCTCTTCTTACAACGGCATGCCGTGGTGCAATAAGACCACCCCATCGACTATTGTTGTTAGATAATAGATCATATTCGCCTTGCAGTAAGATCGTATCACTCAGCGTCGGTCTCAATTCAAGCAATGCACCGGAGTGTAATCGTTCAACACCCAAAGAGACGGAGCGTGGTGAGATCATATAAAACCCACGC
>JBFFSC010000191.1:0-3582 GCA_041572615.1 Sulfurimonadaceae bacterium | reverse complement strand
CTCAAGCTTAAACCTTACACCGACACCGGGTAAGTTTGGACAACGCCCACCTGTTACGAAACCAAACCCTGGGTTTTTACAAGAACTGGGAGAAGAAGATTTCAGAAAACTCGTCAGTGATCATTATGACCTACTAAAAGACAGTGATATCTCTGATCTTTTTCCAGTGGATGACCCTGAAGAGTTTGCAGCCGCAAAGAAACATGCAGCTGACTTCATGATACAGATATGTGGTGGTCCAAGCTACTTCAACCAATCTCGTGGTGCACCCCAGATGGTCGGCCGTCATGCACCTTTTAAGATCACCGAAAAAGCACGTTTACGCTGGTTAGAGTGTTATGCCATGCTGCTTCCGGCACTTTCAGACAGGGTCTCTACTGAAAACATCCAGTCATTCTGGAACTACTTGAATGTCTTTTCCCAATGGATGGTCAATACTCCAAGCTAAACAATGCCAAGGCTTTTGCCTTGAAATTGCCCACATATGAATCATTCACACTTTTTCTTTACATTCTTTTTATTACTTTTTGGATAGAATCACCTAATTTTTAACGAACATATTTTCGGAGCAATAAATGAACGAAGCCAAATATATTTGGATGAATGGAGAGTTTAAACCTTGGAACAAGGCACAGACTCACGTATTATCCCATACCATTCACTATGGGAACGGCGTCATTGAAGGTACCAAAGCCTACAAGACTGAGAAAGGCTATGCGATCTTTCGTCTAAACGACCACACTAAACGTCTTTTAGAATCAGCAAAGATGACACTTTTGGATATCCCTTACAGTGTCGACGAGCTTAACAAGGCACAAATTGAACTGGTCAAGAAAAATGAGTTCACCGGTGACAATGTCTATCTGCGTCCCTTTGCTTTTATCGGATATGGTCAGATGGGTGTTTATCATATCGGTGCGCCTGTTGAGACTGTACTGGCAGCATGGGAATGGGGAGCATACCTCGGTGAAGAAGGACTGCAAAAAGGCATCCGTCTAAAGATCGCTTCCATGACACGTCCGGCTAATACGTCCAATATGGGTAAAGCGAAAGCAACAGCCAACTACCTCAACTCGCAAATGGCCAAGTTTGAAGCAATTGAATGCGGTTATGACGAAGCATTGCTTCTTGATGACCAGGGATACGTCGCTGAAGCCAGCGGTGCTGCCTTCTTTATGATAAAAGATGGTGAAATCATCACCCCTCCAAGCGACAATGCTTTAGCCTCAATTACACAAAAGACCGTCATTGAAATTGCCGGTGACTTAGGGTATAGTGTGACACGACGTCGAATCACGCGTGAGGAACTTTATATCGCAGATGAAGCTTTCCTGACAGGGACTGCAGCCGAGATCACACCGGTACGTGATATCGATGCCCGTCAGGTCGGTGCAGGTTCACGTGGTCCGATTACAGAAAAGATCCAGAGTACTTATTTTGACATCGTTTTCGGACGTAATGCAAAATATGAGCACTATCTTACTTATATTGACTAACACCTAGTTCTACTGCTGTTTCGAAATGACATCAGTCACACGACTCCAGCAGTGAGCTTAAACGCTTTGCGTTTTAGATTTAAACCTAAGGAAATTAATTATGGGAATGTATAAAATGGCAACAGACATGAATGACTACTTTAACAAAAAGAAAAAAACAGGCGGTGACGGCGGCGGAAGCGGTGGCGGAAACTTTCCACCACGAAGTCCAAAAGCACCAAACTTTGACTTTAACTTTAAAGGTTCAGGGTTCTTATACTTTATTATCGGACTTGTGGTTCTGCTGATGCTTGCCAAACCATTCACAATCGTTGAAGAAGGTCAGCGCGGTATCCTTTCAACCAATGGTAAATATGAACCAAATGCCCTGCTTCCAGGTCTGCACTTCATCATTCCATTGATCCAAAAGGTCTACCTGGTCGATACAAAAGTACGTATCATCAACTATGCTGACAGAATCGACCGTTCATCTGCTACAGGTGAAGGCCTGATCGTCAAACCGGCGATCACTGTCCTTGACAAGCGTAACCTGAACGTCGGGATCGAGATGACAGTACAGTATCGTCTCAATGCAGCCAATGCAGCACAGACTGTCTCAAACTGGGGATTTTCCTGGGAAGAGAAGATCATCAATCCTGTTGTTCGTGACGTTGTAAGAAATGTCATTGGGCAGTATGATGCAGAATCACTTCCGACCAAACGTAATGAGATTGCCAAGGCTATCGACCTTGGTATCCGTGAAAGTGTTGATCGACAGGAAAATGCACCGGCTACACTCGAATCTGTACAACTTCGTGAGATCATCCTTCCTCAGAAGGTAAAAGACCAGATCGAACGTGTCCAGTTAGCTAAACAACAAGTCGAGCAGGCACAACAGGAAGTTGAGCGTGCAAAGCAGGAAGCGTTCAAACGCGAAGAGACAGAGCGCGGTAAGGCCAATGCTATCAAGATCGCTGCCGAAGGTAAGGCAAAAGCGATAGAGATCGAAGCACAAGCGCAGGCACGTGCCAATAAGATGATCTCCCAGTCATTGACAACCAAGCTTATCCAGCTTGAGCAGATCAAGGTTCAAGGCCAGTTCAATGAAGCACTTCGTGAGAACAAAGACGCTAAGATCTTCCTGACTCCTGGCGGATCGACTCCAAATATCTGGGTCGATATGAAAGACAAGCAGAAACGCACGACTGCACAGTAGGAAGTTCACTTGAAGCATCCGCTTCAAGTCAAAAGCATTAAATCAAGTCTGCACTTTGTCGATTTGATTTAATACTTTTTACCTAAAGATATCTAAACATGCAAAACAGAATCAATAAAGTCGATTGGGAAAAGTCTGAACTTCTTCCTGTTGTTGTTCAAGAAGTCGGTACCAATGAAGTGCTTATGATGGCTTATATGAACAAAGAAGCCTTAGAACTTTCACTCAATACAAAGATCGCACACTACTTCTCACGCTCGAAACAACGCATCTGGAAGAAAGGTGAGACGAGTGGACACACACAGGAAATACAGGAGTTCCTACTTGACTGTGATAATGACACACTTCTCATTAAAGTGATCCAGGAAGGTGTCGCTTGCCATACCGGACGAAAATCATGTTTCTTTACCAATATCGAGACAGGAGAGAGTGTCTCTGAAGCCGTCGTTGACTCGACTGCGATGTACGGTGTTATCGATGAGCTCTACCATATCATCCTTGATCGCAAGAATGCCGATCCAGAGACTTCATGGACAGCAAAACTCTTTGCAAAAGGTGAGAACACTATCCTTAAAAAGATTGTTGAAGAAGCTGGTGAGCTCTGCTTTGCCGTCAAAGATGATAATGAAGAGGAGATCATCTATGAAGCCGCTGACCTTGTCTATCACTGTATGGTTGCCTTGGGTCTGAAAAACATATCACCGGATCGTATCAAACAGGAACTTGCCCGTCGTTTTGGTATGAGCGGAATTGCAGAGAAAAACTCAAGAGAACAATGAATCAGATAAAACTCACCCTGCAAAACTTCGTTGCAACGCTGCATGATTATGACTATATCCTGTTTGCGATCTCGGGAGCCCTATTCTTTCTGATACTGCTTCTTGCGATCAT
>JBFFSC010000190.1:0-3584 GCA_041572615.1 Sulfurimonadaceae bacterium | reverse complement strand
CCCTTATCGGCCACACCCCAGCTCAGGCTGCTGCACCTTGCGCGTTGTGTGACCTCAGAGCATAGTGTTGCCGGCAGGCCGTACAAGCGTCTGAATACCCCCTCGGCAGGTAACCTTCATCCTCTGGAACTTTATGTCCAGATCCGCGGTGTCAAAGGGATTTTAAGCGGTATCTATCATCTTGACAGCGACCAGGACAAACTGGTACTGATACGCGATATCGAAGCTGACGGCATAGAGAGTGAAGTTGGGCTTGAGAGACGTTTCAAAGGGATGATCATCATGCTCTCTTTGGTACCATTTCGCTCTATCTGGAAGTACCAGGAACGTGCCATACGTTACTGCTATCTGGATCTTGGACACCAGATGGCTTCTTTGGCCCTGGCTGCTTCAAGTGAAAACGAGACAATGACATTTTTGTCGGACTTTGATGCCTTTGGTCTCTCTAAGAGAATGGGTCTGGATGAACAGGAGGGTATAGTCAGTGTCGCTCTCTGCGGTGAAGAGAGTGCCAAGCCTGTCAAACTGATGAAAGAGAACGTGATGCGCGTGCAGCCTACAGATTATTATGAGAGACATGAGATCCAAGAACGCGTCTTTATGAATCAGGGCTTAGAGCTTTCACCTCCCGATATGGATGAAATTGTGTCGCTGGATGAATATATAAAACATCGACGTTCAGCCCGTGAATTTGTAATAAAGAGTATCAATAAAGAGCATCTAGAACGGATTATGCATTTTTTATTACAGCTTCCTCAGGCAATATCACCCCATATTGTCTTATTGAGAGGCGAATCATATAAGCCTGGTCTTTACCAAGGGACATGTTTAAAACGTGAAGGAATGTTTATCAATGAAATTGTTGACCTACTACTCCATCAACAGTTCATTTATAACGCATCCCTAGTGTTAGTATTAAGTTCTCCTAACTTTAATGCCAAAGTGCTGACACAAGCAGCTTATCATGCACATTCCATCAGCGTCCAGACTCACGTTATGGGTCTTGGTTTCAGCGGGATCGGAGCTTTTTATGATCAAGAGTTACAAACATTTCTGGGTACGGAAGAACATATCCTGTATACGATGGCAATAGGCCATACAGGTTAAAGCTTTTATATGAGACCTTCGGGTGACATGTCAAAACTTTACGAGAGAGAGAAAATGAAAAAAAGTGATCAGGAAGAAGCCGACGAAATCTTGAACATCTTTCGTTTTTATAAACGTGATGGAGAGTTGTATCTCAACGAAGATACCCAAACGCTTAATGAGCTTTTCGATGCTGTTGTCTTAGCCATCAATACATCAGGGGTCTTGAAGACACAGCTTCCTTATAATGAGTTCGTCTTGCCAAGCAAGCGTATTGATGAAGGGGATGAGGGCTGGATAGGCCATTTTAGCGAGGCAGACAATCGGCGGTTCTTTTTGAGTGATGTCTATGACTTTTTGAAGCTCTTCTATTCCAAACGCCGTAGAGAGGTCAATGCCTAAAGGCAGAGCGTTATGCAGGGCAGTTATTTTTTAATAAGGGGATTACAATGGTGAGTGTGTTTTTAAAAGATGACAACATCAGAGTCAAAGTCCCCGAGGGAACGACGATGAGAGAGGTCGCCTTGAAGTCAGGTGCTTCTATGGAGTTTGGCTGTCGGACAGGAGAGTGTACGACCTGTGCCGTACATGTGATCTCGGGTGCGTGTTTATTGAGCGACAAGCAGGAAAAAGAGATCAAGGCTTTAGAGATCATTGGCGGTAATCTCAGTGAGATTCGGCTGATGTGTCAAAGCAGTGTCAAATGTGATGAGGGCGAGATCGTGATCTCGTACGGTCTGTGATGCTTGAGTCTATACCCTCACTCTCGAAGAGTGTCCAATTCATAGGGGCATTCGATCCCAAGATACGTACCTTTGACATCATCATGAAAACGGCTAACGGCAGCTCTTATAATGCCTATTTGGTACGCGGCAGTGAGGGTGTATGTGTCATGGATACGGTCAAAAAAGAGTTTTCAGAGCCGTTCTTTGAAAAACTGGAGCGTCTTTGTGATTATGATGAGATCAAGTACATTGTCCTGCACCACCTTGAACCTGATCATTCCGGTGCGCTTGAAGAGCTGATGAAACGAGCACCACAGGCACAGCTTATCATCTCCGGACGTGCGGTGATGATGCTTAAAGGCCTTATCAAGGCTGATATCCCTTTTGAGATTGCAAATACCGGAAAGGTGATATCACTTGGTGACAAGACGATCGAATTCCTAAGCACGCCGTTTTTACACTGGCCCGATACGATGAGTTCCTATCTGCATGAGGAAAAAATCCTCTTTAGCGGTGATGTGTTCGGAAGCCATTATTATGATGAACGGCTTTTTGATGATGAGGTCGGTGACTTCGGTTACGCCTTCAAGTACTATTATGATCACATCATGCGGCCGTTTAAGCAGTATGTCCTGCAGGCCTTAAAACTCTATTCACGTTTTGAGATCGATGTCATTGCTCCCTTACATGGGCCGATTTTACGTTCAAACCCTCAGTATTACATCAATAAATATGCCCAGTGGAGCAGTGAAGAGAAGTTCAGGAAATATGAATTCGGCAACAAGATGCTTTCCGTCTTTTACATGTCAAGTTATGACAATACCCATCGGATGGCAGAGAAGATCACGGAAGGTGCCGATTCCATCGATGGTATCGTAGCGAGTATGTATGACCTTGCCTCTTTGGAGGAGCGTAACATGATAGACCTATTGGAAGAATCCGATGCCATCATCATCGGCTCACCTACGATCAACGGTGATGCCGTAAAGCCCGCCTGGGATCTGCTTGCCTGCATGGCTTATCTTGAAAGCGGAGGAAAGATCGGTGCCGCCTTTGGTTCCTATGGTTGGACAGGTGAGGCGCCTGAGATGCTGCATGACAGGATGCGCTGGCTGAAGTTCAGACTACCGGTCGATCCGATGAAGGTAAAACTTATCCCAACTGACGAGGAACTTGCCGAATGTTTTCTTTTCGGTGCAGAGGTAGCTGAGATCGCGATGGGAAAAATAGTGGAGATGGAGATATGAGTTTAAACACAGTGATGAAAAACCAGGTAAGAACACTGCTGCAGGCACATGCGGTAAACGAGTACGCCAGGAGTATATTGGCACCCTGGGTCGCCTACGAGTCTTTGAAGATGAACCACATGTATGAAGACCTTGGGTTTAAAAGCCGTACGCAGATGGGGAAGTTCATGATGAAAAACTTTCCCACTCTGGCGAAACAGAAACCCAAAGACAAGCTGTGGAAAAAGTTCATCTATGATGAGATCGGTCAGGTCGCACCGGCGTGTGCGGACTGTAATGATCAGTTAACCTGTTTCAGCTGCCTGGTGAGTGAGCTGAGTGCATAACATGTATATCAGCTATGGCCGTCAGTTTTTAGCGCATTAAGAGAGATAAAGACGCTTTACTGCCAGTGAGTTATCAAAAAAAGGAACAAATGTAATGACGACACCGAGTATTTCAACAACACAGTTATATGACTATATCGATACGCTTATCCATAGCGATATGCCGCTTTTTATCCATGGAAGTCCGGGAATTGGAAAGT
>JBFFSC010000189.1:0-3628 GCA_041572615.1 Sulfurimonadaceae bacterium | reverse complement strand
GAAATCAATGCAGCTTCACTCGATCAAAGATTTGGACTTTAAAGGTAAAAAGGTATTTATCCGTTGTGATTTTAATGTACCTATGGATGAATATGGAAATATCACTGATGATAGACGTATCCGTTCAGCGATTGCTACCATCAACTATTGTTTAGATCAGGATTGTGCCATTATTCTTGCATCACATCTTGGCCGTCCAAAGGGTGAGTTTTCTGAAAAATATTCTTTAGCTCCGGTGAAGCGAAGACTTCATCAGTTACTTCAGCGTGAAGTTGATATGGCAAAAGATGTTATCGGTGAAGATGCTATGGAAAAAGTTGCCAACCTTAAATGTTGTGATGTCCTTCTCTTGGAGAACCTGCGTTTCGAAAAGGGCGAGACGAAGAATGACGAGGCATTGTCCAAGGCATTAGCAGATATGGCGGATGTCTATATCAACGATGCCTTTGGTGTCTCTCATCGTGCACATGCCTCAGTGGAAGGGATCACACACCATTTTGATGAGAAACACAAAGCGGCCGGCTTTCTGCTTCAAAAAGAGATCAAGTTCTTCGGGGCACTCATCAAACGTCCTGTACGTCCTTTTGTCTCCGTCGTCGGTGGCTCCAAAGTCTCAGGCAAGCTTGAAGCTCTGATCAATCTGCTTCCAAAAGTCGACAAAATGATCATTGGCGGGGGGATGGCCTTTACATTCTTAAAAGCACTGGGATATGACATCGGAAACTCATTAGTCGAAGACGACCTGATCGATGATGCCTTACACATCATGGAGGAGGCAAAAAAACGCGGTGTCAAACTTTACCTTCCTGTTGATGTCGTTGCAGCCCAGACCTTCTCAGCTGATTCTGTTACGAAGATCACAACGGCACAGGAGATCCCTCAAGGCTGGATGGGGCTTGATATCGGTCCGGCTTCAGTCAAACTTTTCAGAGAAGCTTTGGCCGATGCACAGACGATTCTTTGGAATGGACCGATGGGTGTCTACGAGATGGACAAGTTCGCACGCGGTTCAAACAAGGTGGCTCATACCATCGCAGATACCTATGCGACGACTGTCGTCGGCGGTGGAGACACGGCAGATCTGGTACAGCGTATCGGTCTGGATGAAGAGATGACGTTTATTTCCACAGGCGGGGGTGCTTCGCTGGAGCTGATCGAAGGCAAGGTACTGCCGGGTGTATCTCCTTTATTGAATGGGGAAGAACATTGATAGTCGCTGCAAACTTTAAGACGAATAAGACACGTGCGCAGACGCGTGATTATATGGATGAGCTCAATACCTTTATCCGTACACAAAAAGTTAAATCAGAGGTGATGGTATTCCCACCGCTTACAGCACTGGATAACTTTGGACAGGGTGCAACCCTGGGTGTGCAGAACGCCTATTATGTAGAAAACGGTGCTTTTACAGGTGAAGTTGGTGCAGAGCAACTCAAAGAATTTGGTGTCACAACGGTGTTGATCGGTCACTCTGAACGTCGTCACATCCTGGGTGAGTCTCAAGAAGAGATCGCGAAAAAGTTTGACTATTTTAAAAAGCTTGGATATACAATCGTCTACTGTATCGGTGAGAAGCTGGAGACTAGAGAAGCCGGTCAGGAAGCATTGATGGCTTATATCGAGACACAGCTGACAGGTATTGATATGGAATATGAAAACCTTGTCGTCGCCTATGAGCCGGTATGGGCAATCGGGACAGGACTTGTCCCAAGCAGTGAGGATATCACATCTATTCATGCTAACTTGAGAGCTAAAACAAGCAGACCGCTTCTTTATGGCGGATCAGTAAAAGTCTCCAATATGAATGAGATAGTATCCATTGAGAATGTCGATGGTGTTTTGGTAGGTGGTGCATCCCTGGATGCACAGAATTTTTGTGAGATGATTAAAATAGCTGAAGGAGTTAAATAGTGATAATGAAGGGTAAAAAGGGTCTGATCGTTGGCCTTGCAAACAACAAGTCGATAGCATACGGAATAGCAAAAGCATGTGCAGAACAGGGTGCTGAGATGGGATTTACCTATCTTAATGATGCATTGAAAAAACGTGTTGAGCCAATTGCAGCTGAATTTGGTTCTGCTGACAAGGTCTATAAGCTTGATGTCGGTGACGAGAGTGATATGGATGCGATTGCAGGTCTTATTGAAAAGGACTTCGGCAAGATCGACTTTTTGGTACACTCGGTTGCCTTTGCTCCGAAAGAGGCATTGTCTGAACCGTTTATGAAAACCAGCAAGTCTGCTTTTCAGATCGCTATGGATGTCTCTGTCTACTCATTGATCGATCTGACAAACCGTTTGACTCCGGTACTGAGTGATGATGCCTCAATCCTTACCTTGTCATACCTTGGCGGACCGAAATATGTTGCCAACTATAATGTCATGGGTGTTGCCAAAGCAGCGCTTGAGGCGACGGTACGTTATATGGCGGTTGATATGGGTCCAACCGGTCGTCGTGTCAATGCTATCTCGGCGGGTCCTATCAAGACTCTGGCAGCAGCTGGTATTGGTGATTTCAGCAAGATCCTGAATTGGAATGAGATCAATGCACCGCTTAAAAAGAATGTGACGATTGATCAGGTCGGTAACTCTTCCATGTACCTTCTGTCTGATCTTGCTTCCGGTGTGACAGGTGAAGTGCATTATGTTGATTCAGGTTATAACATCATGGGTATGGCTGCAGTTGAGAAGGATGAAGACGGCAAGACTGTCTTGTCCTGGGATATGAAGTAAACAGTTTTAAACTGTTTTCTTAATTGTGTAAGTTTAGTTACCGATTACAGGTAACTTGTTTACCTTTTCATAATGGGGAGTCTCTTCGGGCTGCCCCTCTTTTTCTGCTTCTTTCTTTTCCATATATTTTTCGACTTTGTCTACGTAGTGTTGAAGGTTGAAATGCTTGTTCGCCTCTTTGTCTTTTATACTCTGGTTTTCATCACCTTCAAAAGCCGGCTCCCAATTCTCTTGTGTCCATGCATCCAGGTTTTTTTGCAGTGCGCCTTGTCCCTTATTCTCTTTGTTTTTTTTGTAAGTACTTGACCAGGCGATATCTGAACCCGGACCGCTTTTAATAGCAGCATTGGTTGTATCATCGTCGATATTACTGCTTGGAAGGTCCGTGGTCTCTGTTGAAGCATCATGATTAGATGGTTCATTTTCTTCTTTGGTTGTAGTGTTTTGAACTGACTCTTGTGGATCTTTGTCATTGAAATATTCATCTGCATAAGACTGCAGGGTGAATGATTTGCCACTACACCCAATAAGAAATGAGCTGGATAATAAAATAAATGAAAGTTGGATAGAAAGTTTCATGGTTGACCTTTATAATATAGTAGATGAAGTATAGCGAATAAAAGGTTAAAAACTGAAACAGTATTTAAGTAAAAATACATCATTTAAATTGATAAAAATATGAGTTTTAACTTATACTGTATGTGATATATATGTGATAAAGCCCTTAAATAGGTTGTATAAATTTAAACTTAAATAATAAAATTATAGTTTATCATTGGAAATCTTTAAGAAAAGTGTGCTAGAATTGGTCTGACAAAATAAAAAAGATAGTCAAGCTGACTTTAAGGAGAATGAATGAAATTAGCGAAAATGAGTATGGTTGCAGCACTTTTACT
>JBFFSC010000188.1:0-3642 GCA_041572615.1 Sulfurimonadaceae bacterium | reverse complement strand
GTCTTGATGTTGATGCCTGAAATCTCATTGACACCTCAGATGCAGGTTCGTCTGGAAGAGCATTTTGGCGAGAGTGTCGTCATGTGGCACTCAAAGTTGACGAAAAAACAGAAAGAAAAGGCCCTTGAAAAGATATATAATGGCAGTGCGAAAGTCATTGCAGGTGCACGTTCAGCACTCTTCTTGCCGATAGATGATCTGGGGCTTATTGTCGTCGATGAAGAACATGATGACAGTTATAAGGCCTCTTCAAGGCCACGCTATCATGCCCGTGATATGGCGATATATTATGGAAGGATTTTGGATGTTCCTGTTCTATTGGGAAGTGCGACACCATCTCTGTCCTCCTATATCAAGTTTCCCCATGTACGTTTGAAAGGCGGACATTTCAAACAGCAAAAACGTTTCGTGTATGAACCGCATATCGAAGAGATAACTCCGATCATTGAAGAAGCTGTTACAAAGACGGTTGCCAAGAAAGAACAATCAATGCTCTTTTTACCGACACGGGCGAATTTTAAATACCTGATATGTGATCATTGCGGCTATACCTATAAATGTCCTTATTGTGATGTCGGGATGAGCCTTCATAAGTTCAGTCGCCGGGTTAAATGCCACTACTGTAATTTCCAGGAGCCTATTCCAGAGAGTTGTCCCCAATGCAGTGAAGGCATCTTGAAGACAAGCCGGCTGGGTACGGCAGAAGCTGTAGAATATTTTCAAGAGAAGTACCCAGAATTGAGAGTCGGACAGTTTGACAGGGATATCATCACGACACAAAAGAAACTAAAGGCTCTGCTATCCTCATTCAATGAAGGTGAGATAGATCTATTGATCGGGACGCAGATGCTTTCCAAAGGACATGATTACCATGATGTCACGCTGGCTATAGTACAGGGCATAGATAACATTTTGCAGATGAGTGATTACCGGGCCCGTGAAAAAGCACTCTCTCTATTGATCCAGATCGCAGGAAGAAGCGGAAGAAAAAAAGATGCAATAGTTCTTGTCCAGAGTTTTAACCAGGAGTTTTTCGATCCTTTTGTCAATGCCTATGAAGCTTTTTTGGAAGAGGAAAAAGAGTTTAGAAAAGAGCTTTATCCTCCCTACAAAAAACTGGCACGATTGAGTTTTTCAGATAAAAAGTCACAAAAAGCCAGTGAAAAGATGAATGAGGTCTTGCAAAAGCTTTATCAACTCCCAAATATAGAGATCGTGGGATACGGACCTTCTCCTATTGAGAAGATTGCCAACAAGTTTCGTTTTCAAATTCTACTACGTGCTGATAAAAGCACTGATCTTATCAAGGCAATCAAAGCGAGTAAGAACACACTGTGTGAGGTGGATATGGATCCGCTTGACTTTGTGTAAATTAGATAAGTCTATCAAGCTCGTTTTTACCTACAAAAAGATAAAATCACTTTATGATAAAACGCTATGAAACCAAGAAGATATATGTCGGAGATGTTCCTGTAGGCGGGGATGCCCCAATCTCGGTACAGTCTATGACATATTCAGAGACAGCCAATGTCGCAGCAACCGTTGAACAGATCAACAGGCTGCATTTTGCCGGCTGTGATATTGTCCGTGTTGCCGTGCCTAACGAAGAAGATGCTCTCGCTTTAAAGTCGATCAAAGAGCAGATCTCATTACCTTTGGTCGCAGATATCCATTTTAATTATAAACTTGCGCTTATCGCGGCAGAAAGCGTAGACTGCATACGTATCAATCCAGGTAATATCGGTGAGAAATCGCGTGTTAAGGATATTGTCAAGGCATGTCAGGAAAGAAATATTCCCATTCGTATCGGTGTGAATGCAGGAAGCCTCGAGAAAGAGTTCGAACAGCGTTACGGTCAGACGGCTGAGGGTATGGTTGCTTCGGCTGAGTATAATATCAAGTTCTTGGAAGACCTCGGTTTTGAAGGTATCAAAGTATCACTGAAGGCCTCTGATGTCCAGCGCACGGTCGATGCTTATCGAATGCTGCGTCCGAAAAACAATTACCCCTTTCATCTGGGAGTCACGGAAGCAGGAACGATCTTTCATGCGACGATCAAGAGTGCTATCGGGCTGGGAGCTTTATTACTCGATGGAATCGGTGACACGATGCGTGTCTCCATCACAGGTGAGCTGGAAGAAGAGGTCAAAGTGGCCAAGGCGATTTTAAAAGACAGCGGTGCCGCAAAAGATGGTCTCAATATCATCTCGTGCCCGACTTGTGGACGTATCGAAGCCGATCTTGTGACGGCGGTCGCTGAAATCGAAGAGAAGACAAAACATATCAAGGCACCTCTGGATGTCTCAGTCATGGGGTGTGTCGTCAATGCAATAGGTGAAGCAAAACATGCAGATGTCGCTATCGCCTATGGAAAAGGTTCGGGACTTGTGATGGTCAAAGGCGATGTTGTTGCCCGTTTGGAAGAGAAAGACCTGGTGAAACGATTTATCGAAGAGGTCGAAAAAGCAGCCGAGGACAGCGAGTAGATGGAAGAGACACTTTATAATATCAATATAGAACGTTCTGTTCTGAACTCCATCATCTTCGAGCCCTCACAGTTTGAAGACGTTGAAGCAAAACTTCAAGTCGATGACTTCTATCTTCCGGCGCACCAGGAGATATATACTGCGATGGTCGAACTTCATCGTGAGTCACAACCGATCGATGAAGAGTTCATCAAAAAAGCACTCAATGCGAAGAAACGCTTTGATGAAGGCGTTATGCTTGATATCCTCTCTTCAAACCCGATATCCAATACTGCAGCCTACGTCAATGAGATCAAGGACAAGGCTGTCAAACGCAAATTATTGACCCTGACGACCGAGATCAAACGTGTCACTGTTGAAGAGGACCTTCCGAGTATGGAAGTGATCGATGTCGTCGAGAAAAAGCTTTATGAGATCACACAGGCAAACGAGAATATAGACTTTAAAGACTCCAAGACAGTGACCTTTGACACCATGGAATACATCAAAGAGATGAAGGCGCGTGGTAATTCGGTCCTTGTCGGTGTCGATACGGGATTTGCCGAGTTGAACAAGATGACAACCGGTTTTGGAAAAGGTGACCTTGTCATCATCGCGGCACGTCCTGCCATGGGTAAGACATCATTCGCATTGAATATTGTCTTAAACCAGCTGGTCCACGGCAATGGTGTGGCTTTTTTCTCTTTGGAGATGCCGGCAGAACAACTAATGCTTCGTCTTCTTTCCGCACACACTTCCATCTATCTGCAAAAACTGCGTGTTGGTGATTTGAACGATGAAGAGTGGTCACGTCTGAACGCGAGTCTGGATATGATGAACAATGCCAAACTCTTTGTCGATGATGGAGCAGGGGTGACGATCAACCAGCTTCGATCCAAACTTCGTAAACTCAAGTCACAACATCCTGAAATAGAGATGGCAGTCATCGATTATCTACAGATCATGCAGACTGCCGGTAGAGACAGGCAGGCAGAAGTCTCTGAGATATCACGCGGGCTCAAAATGCTTGCGCGTGAACTGGGGATGCCTATTATCGCACTTTCTCAGCTGAACCGTGGTGTAGAAGGGCGAAATGATAAACGTCCGATGTTATCAGATATTCGTGAATCGGGTGCGATTGAGCAGGACGCGGATATTATTATGTTTGTCTACAGGG
>JBFFSC010000187.1:0-3689 GCA_041572615.1 Sulfurimonadaceae bacterium | reverse complement strand
TGCTGCTGAGTTTCACGCTTCTCGCGGAGACTCTGGAAGTACCGACGGTTAACCTCTCTCTTTCTTCACCGGATTCACCGGCTGCCTTGGTAAGTTCGATCAATGTCATCTTGATGCTGACGATCCTTTTTCTCGCACCGAGCCTGTTACTGATGACAACGACGTTTACCCGTTTTGTGATCGTATTTGGTTTTTTGCGCCAGGCTATGGGTACACAACAGATCCCGCCGACACAACTACTGGTCTCTTTAGCCCTGCTATTGACGATCTTTGTTATGGAACCTGTTGGAATGAAGGCGTATGAGCAGGGAATAAAACCCTATGTGGATGAAAAGATATCCTATGAAGTCGCCTTTGAAAGGACAACGGAGCCTTTTAAAAACTTTATGATCAGAAATACGAGGGAGAAAGACCTGGCACTGTTTTTCAGAATCCGCGACATGCAAAACCCCAAGACCATCAAAGACGTTCCGCTTTCAGTCGTGATTCCGGCTTTTATGATCAGTGAGTTGAAAACGGCGTTTGAGATCGGCTTCCTGCTCTTCCTACCTTTTCTTGTCATTGATATGGTCGTTGCTTCTATTCTGATGTCAATGGGTATGATGATGCTTCCTCCGGTGATGATATCCCTGCCTTTCAAGATCCTTGTCTTTGTGTTGGTTGATGGATGGAACCTGCTGATCGGAAATCTGATCGCCAGTATAAAATAGAGTTAGGAATAAGATGAATTGTGAACATTTTGGCGTATGCGGCAGCTGTAAACTCTATGACGTTACCTATGAAGAACAGTTGGCATCAAAGTTGTCTACCGTTCAAGAGGCCTTTGGAGATATTTACACAGGGAGTTTCGATATTGCCAGATCGGATGAATCACACTATAGGGCGCGCAGCGAGTTTAAACTCTGGCACAAGGGTGATGATATCTTTTATGCGATGAACACCCTTGATGGAAAGGGTGTGGAGATGATCAATGCCTGTCCTATGGTCAATGAGAGCATAGCAGAGCTGATGCCAAGGCTTTTGAAAGCGCTGAAGCAAAAGAAGATGGCTGAAAAGCTGTTTAATATTGACTTTCTTTCGACAACCAAGGGCGAGATCGTAGTGAGTCTTATCTACCATCGAAAGCTTGATGAGATATGGAAACTACTCGCCGATGAATTGAGCAAAGAGCTGAATATCCATATTATCGGCAGAAGCCGGAAGCAAAAAGTCGTGATCTCCCAAGACTATGTGACAGAGACACTGATGTTCGATGGGAAAGCGTATCATTTCAAACAGATAGAGAACTCCTTCACCCAGCCGAACCCACACGTGAACGAACAGATGGTCTCATGGGCTTTGGCACAGACAAAGGGTTCCAGCGGTGACCTGCTTGAACTCTATTGCGGATCAGGAAACTTTACTATCCCTTTCGCAAGTGTTTTTGATAAGGTCCTGGCAACAGAGATATCAAAAAGCTCGATCAATGCGGCCAAAGAGAACATGCGCTTGAATGACACCCATAATATAGCCTTTGTACGTATGAGCAGTGAAGAGTTTACGGAGGCACTCGATGGCATTCGTGAGTTTAGACGTATGAAAGAGATCGATTTAAAGAGTTATGAACTCAAGACGCTCTTTGTCGACCCTCCTCGAAGTGGCCTTGATGAAAAATCAAGAACATTTTGCAGACGTTTTGAACACTTGATCTATATCTCATGCAACCCGCAGACATTAAAACGTGACCTTGAGGAGCTTCAGGATGAGTTTGAAGTCATCCGGATGGCTGCTTTTGATCAGTTCCCCTATACCCATCACCTTGAGATGGGTGCGGTACTCAAAAAGAGGGCAGTGTGATGCATCATAGACACCTCATTGGCGTAAGCTTTTTATTATGTCTGAGCACACTGATGCAGAGTGATGAACTGATGAGTACACGCATTGAGAGCATCGTCGATGAAGTCAGTGAACTCCGCCAACGCTATGAACGTCTCCTCGAAGAGAACAGGGCCTGCAGCCAACAGGTCAATGAACAGCAAAAAAAGATACGCAAGGTAGCAAAGAGTGAAGGGTACGACTATGAACTCTTTGAGAAGAATCGTGAACGTCTTAACCAGTTAGAAGCTGAGAACAGCAAACTTCAAAAACGTGCTGCACAGAGTGCGGATGACAAGGAAAAGTTGGCATCATTACAAAAAGAGATCGAAGTTATAAAGAGAGAAAATATTCGTCTTAACGGTTCGGCTGAGATCCTGGTAGAGAAGAACCATGCACTTTTACAGCAGCTTAACAAGCTCAAGCGTGCAGAAACACCCATAAATGAGGGTAAGCACATGGATAAGGACCGTGATGACATCAAAGCCCTTCAGGATGAATTAAAAGCTGCCACACAGAAGATAAGGACACTTCAAGACAGTTCACGCCTTATTGAAGAGAATCTGAGTGAGAAGTTCTCCATGGCCCAAGATGAGATCAAAAGTCTTGAAGAGAAGCTGGCAGCGGCCAAAAGCCAGCAGGATGATCTGAGCAAGAAGAACGCTTCATTGAGATCGAAACTGCAGAAAGAAGGTCAGCCGCGTGCTGATAAAGCCGTCTTGTCTTCAGAGTGTGAATGTGAAGTCAAGAGTGTCGTGAAAAGTGCTTGTGAAGATGATAACCCTTTTCCCAAGCTCATGATGAAAGAAGAGAAAGAGATCATGCCTCACGAAGTAGAGGCGGAGATGACAATCGAGGTTAATAAAACGCCTGTTTCCGGATTCAAACGCCTTGTCACAGAAAAGGCCGGTGTATACCGCGTGAACAAAGAGGCCGGAATATACAACAGGCCCGATGGTGAAGTGATCGAGAAATGGGAAGAGAGGACATCGTTTACCAGTAATGTCTCGCAAGGAGAATGGATAAAGGTCACCGGCCACTTTATCGATAGGAAATGGCAAAAAGCCACAAAAGAGATGTGGATAAAAGCCGAGGATACGATTAAAAGATAAGTCCGGATTGCTTTTGTTTCAGGCCTTGAAGCTTTTAAGCAGCGAGATGACAAAGCATGTCTGCTCATTGTCGGTTTTAAGGTAGAACTTTCCGTGGTGATGCTCTTCGATGATCATCTTGGACATGTATAGACCGAGTCCGGAACCGTTTTTGCCCTCTTTGGTCGAGAAGTAGGGATCAAAGATTTTCTCAGCAATTTTCTCATCGATTCCTCCTCCATTGTCACACACCTCGATATATGCGTTATGTTCATCTGAGCGGGTTGTGACTGTCACCGTCGGGTTAGTAGTTTGATGTTCTGCCATCTCTTCAAGGGCATTTTGAAAGAGGTTGAGAATGACCTGTGTTACTTCATTGAAATGGACATCGACTTTTGAGGTGTCATCGTTGTTCACCTCACAATTGATATGTTTGCTTGTAAATGAGGCTTTGACCAGGGTCAATGCCCTTTTGACCAGTGCATCGATTCCTACGGTCTCTTTGTTTTTTGTCGGTTTGTAAAAATCTTTAAAGTCATCTATGATCTCAGAGAGGTTGATGATACTCTCTTCAACCCTGTCGAGCTGTTCCTGCGTATAGGTGATCAAGGCTTCCTGATCGCTTTTTTTGTCCAGGTCAAAGTCCTGGAGTGTATATCTCAGTTTGATTGAAGTGATGATGGCGTTGATGGAAGCCAGAGGCTGGCGCCATTGATGGGCTATCATGCTTAAGATCTCACCCAT
>JBFFSC010000186.1:0-3716 GCA_041572615.1 Sulfurimonadaceae bacterium | reverse complement strand
TCTTGTTATCTTCAACAATCAATATTAATTTACGCATAACTTGGTCCCTTGTCACTAATGCTTGTAATAATACATATATGGAAATGAATTTTAATATAAAACATATTGTTAATAAATCAGGTTAAGCGAATAACCCAAGCAAATTTGGATAAATGTATATTTTATACACGAGCAGTACACACATGTTTAATATAATATTTCCATGTAAAGGATATGTGATGAATATTTTAAGAAAAGAGCCGTGGCAAATAACTGAGAATATGGTCACTGACGAGAAGATATATAAGCAGAGACGTGCCCTGATGAAGATAGCTGCACTCAGTGGTGCAGGAGCGATGTTACCGATCACACTTGAAGCAAACAGAGACGTGCCCGGAAAGCGTCTCTCTTTTGAGAAGAATACAAGCCACCAGAAGCTGTCTCCTACAGATTATGAGAAGATTACAAGCTACAACAACTTTTATGAGTTCTCACTTTCAAAAGACGGTCCCGCTAAACTGGCACACACCATTCAAAGCGAGCCATGGACGATAGAGGTCACGGGTGAAGTGGCAAAGCCCATGACCATCGATATGATGGATATTATCTCGCATTACCCGCTTGAAGAGAGGATCTATCGTTTTCGATGTGTCGAAGGCTGGTCGATGGTTGTTCCGTGGGTAGGGTTTGAACTCTCTCACCTCCTGAAGAAAGCGGGATTGACATCCAAATCAAAGTTTGTCGGCTTTCAGACAAAATATGATCCACAGATGTTTCCGGAACAAAAATCTGAAGGTTTTTTTGGTAACATTCCGTTCCCTTATGTCGAGGGCCTGCGTATCGATGAAGCGATGCACCCTTTGACACTTTTAAGCGTCGGCCTTTACGGAAAGACACTGCCCAAACAGAACGGTGCTCCGATCCGCCTTGTCGTACCCTGGAAGTACGGCTTTAAGAGCATCAAGTCGATCACGAAGATCCATGTGTCGCAGACAATGCCGCGAAGTACATGGAATGAAGTGGCTCCCAAAGAGTACGGCTTTTACTCCAATGTGAACCCGGATGTGCCTCATCCGCGTTGGTCCCAGGCGAAAGAACGTCCTTTGGGTTCGTTCTTCAAAGAGAGGACACAACTGTTTAACGGATATGCGGACCAGGTGGCGGATTTGTACAGGGGAATGGATTTACGTAAATATTTTTAATGATGGCAGTAGATACTGTTCTGTGATCAAATAGGAGAGATATGAGAAAGATCATCTGGTTTTTTGCCCTGCTGCCACTGATGTATATCGCATATAAGATAGGATGGGGTTTTGAGTATTCACGTTATATCTCCAGTTTTATTTATCAGAGTGGCGGCAGTTTTTTGGGTACCTTTCCCAATGACCCTCTGAAGTTCACAGCAGATATTTTAGGCATCAGTGCCGTCCAGTTTCTGATTGTTACACTTACGATAACACCGCTTAAATCCTATCTGAAGATAAACCTTGTTAAATATAGACGTCTGCTGGGACTATGGGCATTCGCATATGCTTTCATGCATTCGCTTTTCTTCTTTTTTGTTGAAAACGAGGGGAGTGTCTCCATGATGCTATCGGATGCCTATAAACGTCCTTTTGTGTTTTTCGGCCTGAGTGCTTTTTTGATACTTCTGATGATGGCGATGACGTCACCGAAGAAGCTCTATTCAAAGTTTGTGAAATGGCATAAACTTGTCTATCTGGCCGCAGTATTGATTGCACTTCATTTTATGATGAGTCAAAAAATTATCGGCACAGAGGTCCTTGTCTATGTGGGGATATTGGGCGCACTTTTAGTGCTTAGGCTTTTAAAACGGTAGCGTTTTGAGCTGTTGTTTCAAACCGATGGCAGCCATGGCATAACCGCCATCGGCAGCATCGATAAAGTGTACTTGCGAGCCCATTCTTTCGAAGATGAGGCAGGTCATCATGGCTCTGTTACTGACATGTACCCCATAACAGAGTTTTTTCTCTTCAAAGGCTTGCTGCAGGTACTCCTGCAGCGCTGCTCTTTCATCTCTTCCTATCGCACAGGTCATTCTTAGCATATCGTCAAACTTCTCAGAGTCGGTCGTCAGCGTGATCTGTCGTTTATACTCTCCCCATTGGATGTCGCCGGTACGTATGTTGAATTTCATCAAAAAATAGCCGAGGATATTGATAAAGAATATCTTCAAGAGGAAAGGAAGCCTTGAAATGCCTTTTCTTTTTGCTTTTGTCTCGTGAAAGAGCTGGACCAAGGAGAAGGAGAGTCTCAGTGTTGAGGTCTGCACAGGATGCCTCTGTTCAGATCTTCCAATATGTTTGTTGATAAAGGCCAGGATATCTTTATAGACGAGATCATGGGGGCTGTATACCAACAAAGAGAGAGTTTCATCCTTGCTTGAAAGGATATCCTGCCATCGGCATTCGAGGCCCGTGAAATCTGCTTCTACAGGATATGCTGGCAGATCAAAGCCGTAAGAAGCGTCCTCTTTGATCAGTGTATCTGCCCGGGCCATCCCGCCTCCTCTGAAGAGAGCCTGATGATAATCTTTTGATATTTTCAGTTTTGCAACATCCAGACGAATCCCTTTCTCATAGAGTTCCTGTACTTTAACGGCTCCGACACGCAGTTTTAAATCGAAGTTCGCATCGGCATGGAGTTGGGTGGCCAAAAGAGCATCTCTGCTGACATCCAGATAAGATGAGGGTACCAAAAGAGAAGCACCGTCACCACCGAAGACAAACGGGATATCTATTGTTTTACATGCATTAAGGACGGCAACAATGCACAGTGCACCGATAAGGTTTACATCTTTGTACCTTCCTGCTTTGATGGCTTGGGTGGAACCTTTGATATCGGCCACGATAAGATACCAATCCGGATCAAAGGGGGTATAGTGTTCTTGATCGAAACTGTGGTCAAAATTACTGAAGGATGGAAGTTCTTGCCAAAACTTCTCCCTCATTTTTATTTCTTGATGAAAGGATAGAGCTGGTTGTTGGCTGTGATAAGTTTGGAGGCAAGTGCATCGATGATATTTCTGTACATCTTGACAAAACCTGTAGCGTTGTCACAGTCAAGTTCTCTTGCAACGGTCAAGCAGAGGATAAAGGCATCGTCTGTCGCAACCGTAGCACGGGCAGTCCGTGCTTCGCCGGTAATCGCACCGATCTCACCAAAGACCATACCTTCCTGCAGGGTAGTAAGGTGGGAAAATGGGTCATCACCTTCGACGTTTTCGTTGTAACCGTAGATGTCGACTTTGCCGTTTACGATGTAATAGATCTCATTTCCGAAATCACCCTGTTCAAAAATACATGCCCCTTTATCGGGGCGCATGAATTCCGAGGTCTTTGTGAGTGCAACGATCTCTTCATCCGTAAGGTCGTCAAAAAAGTGGATCTTTTTACGCACGGCAAGCAGCATGCTCATCTCGCGTGAGATTTTGTCTTTGTTAAGAGGGTCCATACTTCCGCCAGGGGTGAGAAGCTTGTCAAGTCTGTCATATTTCATAATGAAGACAGATGGGATGACAACATCTTCAAGGAGGATAAGTTTTTCCATTTTGTAATCGATGACTTTTTGTAAGAACTCTTTTGGCTCGTCTAGAAACTGTTCGGGCAACAGAATCTCTTCTGAATTAATAGGAAGGCTCATATTATCCTCTGAAAACAAGTCGCAAAGGTATGGATAGATCTAGCAACTTTTGTTATTTGAAACTATTATACACT
>JBFFSC010000185.1:0-3741 GCA_041572615.1 Sulfurimonadaceae bacterium | reverse complement strand
CCTTTAGTGATGTTGGCTTCGATGTTTGCGATAGCTGCTTCCATTTCTTCAGCAGTTAACGTCGGTTTTAGGATTACGAGGTTTTCGTAATGTCTCATAGAGATCTCCTTTTGGATTTATAGCACCTTCTGGATTAAGAGGATTTCGTTATGCAACCCTCTATTATGCATCGCATATTAGCGCCTATCGAAACGATATACAGGCCACTATTGTGATACAAAGAGCAAGGAACGCGCGAATTTTATCTTAAATGCCCTTAAAGATGTATTATAAAATCGTCTTTAAAGCAGGGTCTGCAGCTTCAGCAGTGCAGAGAGTAAAATGGCATTGTTGTCCTTGTTTCCACCGCTTTTTAATAAAAGCTCGGTGGACAGAAGGTGTTCAAGCACTCTTTCATAGGTTCGCAGTTTGAAACGTATGGACAAGGCAGCGCGTTCCTTTTCGATGAAGGCTGGAAGTTTGTACCCCAGAACGGCGGCGGAATCGATAATACCGTTGATTTTGATATAGGTGTGAAAGAGAAAAAGCTGGGTGATGAAATTACTGATAGCCGTAATGATCTGAATCTCGTTTTCACCTGTCTCGAGAAGACGTTCCAGGTTTGATCTGAAATCTTTTTTTTCAATAAGGGCCATGATGAGTTGATCCAATTTGACTTCTGCCAGAGGAAAGACAAGTTCATCAACCTCTTTGGCGTGTATCGGTGTTTGCAGGATCGAGAGCTTTTCAAGTTCATTACAGGCAAGGGAAAGGTTCGAGTTCTGAGAGAGCAGAAGATGGGTGATCGCATCATCATTGATCTGAAGATTAAGACGCTTGGCCTCTTGTCTGAGGATGTTCTTGCCCTCATTGAAGTAGGGATTGAAAAAACGGATACTATCTGCTCCGACCTTGGGTGAGAAGGATTTGTTGGAGGTCTTGTAGTCACTTCCGTAATAGCAGTAGATAAGAAAGTTGGTCGGGCTTTTCCCGACATAGGATATGAGCTCGTCGAGTTCTTTTTTCGGGACTTTCTTATCGTTTTTTATCAGCAGGACATTGTTTCCGCCAAAGAGTGAACCTTGAGAGATATGCGCTTTGGCGTCGGCAAAGTTATAGTCCTGATGATAAAGGGAAAAGATATCATCTTCAGCGCCCCAGAGATCACACAGCCGTTTGGCATGGTAATCGATCATAAACTCTGACTCACCGAAAAACATCATGGCCCGAGGGATCTTTCCCTGCTGCAGAAGGCGTTCAAAGTCCTGTTTTTTAATCATGCTTCGTCCAGACTCTCGATGTGTCGGATGAAACGGCCATAGATCTTCGTTGTAGCTATGCTCGCCTCCGTCAATTCGATTTCAATATTGCCAAAAAGGTTAAGCCCTTCGTCCCCTTTTAAAAAGATACGTGCGCCGATGATCTCATCAAAGAGGATGGCAACAGGAGCCGGTTCCAGTGAGATGACGCGTGCTTTGACGATTTGGCCGATGCGCTCGCTTGCCCAACGGGCATATTTTCGGTTTTCCAAATCCTTGGCCGTGTAGTCTGCTTCTCTTTCGAGAATACTGATCTGTTCACACAGGGCATCGATGTTTCTCATAAGATATCCTGCCTGGTCGATGTCATTGGCCAAGATGGCTTTTAAAAGCCTGTGAACCATGAGGTCGGAATAACGCCGGATAGGGGAGGTAAAGTGGGTGTAGCTGTCAAAACCCAGTCCAAAGTGCCCCTGGTTGTCCGGGGCATAGCGTGCCTGCATCTGCGACTGGATGATAAGGGTGTCCACCTCTTCGGCAAGGCCGAGTTGGGCAGCTTTTCTTTGGATGTCGGTTATGGTCTGACGCTGGGAACCTTTTATCTCGACATCGATTCCGATACCGGATAGCTGGCTATACAAGGACTGAAGTTTCAGGGGGCTTGGCGGTTCATGTATACGGTAGACCCCGCGTTCAAACATATGCGCAGCGGCTTTGTTGGCCAATAGCATACAGTCTTCGATAAGGGCATGTGAAGGTGTCTCGTCTTCGGACTCCACACTCTCAATCAGTCCTTCCTCATTGAGGTGAAGCTCATATTCACGTGAACGGAAATCATACCCTCTTTTCATCCGTTCTTTACGCAGGCCTTCTGTTACCTCTTTAAGCTTGGGAAGATAGGCCATTGTGACCTTGTCATTCTCATCTTTGGCTTTCAGTTCTCCTTCGAAAAAAGCGTCAACTTCGGCATAGGTGTAACGGCGTCGCGAATGGATCAATGTCTCATAGAGTTCTGTTGTCTTGACCTCAAGGGTCTGCGGGTCCAAATATATTTTAAAGGTGAAAGCAAGTCTGTCTTCGTTTGGACGCAGGGAACAGAGGTTTTCGCTGAGTTCACGCGGAAGCATGGGAACGGACTTATGCGGAAAATAGACGGTAAAGCCCCGATACATTGCCTCGGTGTCAATAGGTCCAAAGGGTTCTACATAAGACGAGACATCTGCAATGGCGACATAGAGGGCAAACTCCTTCTCATCAAAGCAGATCGCATCATCAAAGTCTTTTGCCGTGACAGGGTCTATTGTACAGAACGGGAGGGAACGCAGGTCTTTTCTGTCAGGATATTGGCTCGCATCAACACGTTCGCCGAACTCTTTTGCCTGATCCAGAATACTCTGGTCAAACTCATTATGACGGTTGAACAGCGCGAGCGCGATCAGTTCATCGATTTGAGGGTCATCCAGCGAGCCAAGGTGTTCCTTGATGCGCTCTTTTTGGTAGTCGATCTGGAAGACATCATTTTCTTTGTATTGATCAAGTGCATCTGCTTCAAGACGGATCGCAACCGGTGTGTTTGTCTTCAGGTCGCTCAGGACCTTTCTGTCATTTAGGATAATGATCGCCGCTACACCGTAGTGTTCGGCTTTACCCACAATATGAGCGACAACAGCAGATGGTTTACCGCGGCGCCCGATAAGACGTTGTGCGATGACGAGATCGTTCTTTTGCGCACCATGCAGGTCTTTTGCCTCGATAAACAGATCCTTCATCGAGGTACCGATGACTTGCAGATAACCCGAACCTGTTTCAGTCAGGTCAATCAGACCGGCACGGTATTTTGAGTTAAGGATGAAAGTATCGTTTTCTCTGTTGAGAAACCCCTTGGCATTGAGTCCATGAAGGAGCTCTTTCTCCTCATTGGAAAGATCCGCTTCGATAACACCATGGGTAAGTTTTATTAAAAATATTTTCACGCAGACATTTTTGCTATAGCAGTTTCAAAACTTTCAAGGTCAAGTTCGTATTTATTGATCAGCTCTTTGGCCTTGGAAAGGTTTTTGTCACTAAGGACACCATCGATACCGGTAGCAATGCGGATGACATGCAAGACTTTAGCAGCTTCCTGTAGAGATTCGTTTTCACACGCTTCAGGAGAACCTCCAAAGCGGATAAGGTTGACAAGGTCCTCATCAAACTTCCAGTGATCGAAGATATCACCGGAAACTTCAGCCGTAGTCGTCTCACAAAACTCTTGTTCGACTTCACGGATCGATTCACACTCCTGTATTTTTTCTTTAAAGCTCTCCTCTTTTCCCTCCTCCAGGATCGATTGTGAAATCATGACCTTTCCGATCTCGATTAAGAACGAAGCCGGAGAGAGCAGGTCCAGGAGTTTGGCATTTTTACGAAGGTACCAATTGACGACCAGGGCGTTTTGTGCCTGTGAAAGATCAGAAAACTGTGCATTGGTAATGCCGTAAGGAGAAAGGTTTAGGTTAAAACT
>JBFFSC010000184.1:0-3778 GCA_041572615.1 Sulfurimonadaceae bacterium | reverse complement strand
CAAGATTGTCAATCTAAAAAATGCCTGATAAAAATAGAGAGAAATAGGAATGGTGGTTCGTACTGGATTTGAACCAGTGACCACCACCATGTCAAGGTGGCACTCTACCACTGAGTTAACGAACCATTCAGTTGAAGGCTGAAAGAATATCCAAAGTTATTTTAGTCTTTCTTTAAAGGAGAGAAGAAAACAGTGATAATGTACTAAATATTTTACTTTTAATTCAACTGTCACCTTTTGAAAATCAAAAGATTTCAATTTGACACGATTAACATTAATCCTATTTTCTTTGATATATAATTCTTTTACGACATAAAAACGGGAGAAACGATGCTTGTCAATCCAAAGCTTGGTGCCAGTGTTACTGATGACAGTATCATGTTCCATGAGCTCTCCTTCGAGATCCAGGAACGCCTTTTAGACTTTGCCGGTGTCTCACACCCCAGCGATAAGTTTTGGGATGTCCTTCCCGTTGCCTATATCTACCAAAACAAAGCGCAGATGGCCCAGAGCGAGATCGATGACGAAGCCCTTTTGCAAGTCGGCGTTATTTAATTCTCACCTGTTTCAAAATGGTTAAATTTTCCACTTTTTAAGAATTCTTTTTTGTTTAGTATGGCTATAATATAGAACATTCTGACATAAAGGGAAATACTTATGGCTAAGAATCCTGATCAAAGTTGCTACCTGCTTGACACCTCTGTCATTCTTGATGATCCCATTCATATCGTTCGACTTAATGACAATAATGAGAATGCCGTAATCATCACTGATATCGTCCTTGCAGAGCTGAACAATAAAAAAGATGATATGCGTGGTGATGCCGGTTTCCGTGCCCGTGAGTTTTTCCGACTTGCCGACAACGAAGATGGTACTCCTATTGAGTTTAATGAACTCCCCGCATGTGTTCAGGCCAATGCCAAGATAGACCGTGCTACCTGTGAAGACAAGTATTATCGTCTAAGCATGCACTTTCCGCATGATCTTTTATCAGACGAACAAGTTGACTCAGACATCCCTGTCTATATCATCTACAGAGAGATCTATCATATTGAAAAACATTTTTCACATGTACTGGGACTCAACGATGCCAAAATCGGTGAGATAGCCAGTGACTATGGACTGACCCTGCTGACAAATGACATCTCCTTCAAGATCGCGTCAGAAGTACAGGGCATTGAAACACAGAGTATCCGAAATGCCCGCGTAGAAAAGCCCGACGAGATCGAGTTCTCCTCTACCTATACCTATCAGGGGGATGAGCCGATCCTTGAAGATATCGACAAGCATATGAACTTTGAGCAAATCACCTTTGTACAGGAGTCTGGTGACAGCACGTCGCAGATCTATGAGACAGGGGTGCAGAAATATGCCATCATCAACAACCATGCCCTGGAGATGTGTGACTTTGACCGCCGCTTCGGTGAGTTCTATGATGATGACCTTGTGCGTCCTATCAACCTGGAACAGAAGTTCTATTTTACAATGTTGACCCATCCTCAGAACTATATTACCGTCGTTTCAGGTTCAACGGGTTCAGGGAAGACACTTATCGCCCTGCAGGCAGGACTTGAGATGGTCAAGGAAGGCATTGTCGAAGGTATCGTCTATGCACGTAATACGGTCACGGCTAATGATCCGCAGTCCGAACTCGGTTTCCGAAAAGGAGACGAAGGACAGAAACTCGGCTATTTCATGTATCCGCTCTATTCTGCCGTTAACTTCACCATCGAACATATGAAACAGCACTCCATTGACTCCCAGGTAGAGTATTCTGGAAATATCAACTCGATGAAACAGGAGACGGCAACCGAGACCTTTATGATCAAACACAATATCGAGGTCATGGACATCGCCCACCTGCGTGGAACGACAATTTCAAAGAAGTTTGTCATCATCGATGAAGCACAGAACATGACGGCAGCCACACTCAAACTGATCGGGACACGTATGGGTGATGACACCCGTATGGTTGTTATGGGAGATCCTAACCAGATCGACCATCCTTTCTTGTCCAAACGAAGAAATGCCCTTGTCGCACTGCTTCAAAAAGCAAAATCGGAAAACTATATCGCCGGTATCCAGCTGCGCCACACGATACGCAGTGAGATCGCAAACTGGTTCGACAAAAACTTTTAATACTAAAGGACTTCCATAGAACAGTTACCAAAATGCCCCGAATGCGGTGGCGAATACACTTATGAAGATGGAGAACTGTATGTCTGTCCGGAGTGTGCCCATGAATGGTCGAAAATGCCAAACGACTCCGAAGGTTTTATCATCAAGGATGCCAACGGAACTGTTTTGCAAGACGGTGACAGTGTCACTGTCATCAAAGACCTTAAAGTCAAAGGCGCCTCATCCAATATCAAGGTAGGCACAAAGATCAAGATCATCAGGCTGCTTGACAAACCCGACCACAACATCGACTGCAAGATCCCCGGAATCGGAGCCATTCAGGTAACGGCGGCATTTGTTAAGAAAGTATAGATACCTTAGATTTTAAAAAAGCATTTTTATAGGGAAAGTAATTAAATAATAGAAGTTCCGGTTATTCGAGAAAGCTTCTTTTTCCAAGCTTACTCAATGGCATGTTTCATGCCCCGGAAATATTTGATCTACGGGCAACACCCGTGGATCAATTAGATAGGTAAAACGCGGATTTTTTGAGAAAGCTTCTCTTTAAGTGCTGCCTCAATCGCATAAAGTGTACCTGTAGAAGATGAAGCACAACCGTTACATGCACCCAGGTAACGGATATATACGTCAATATTCTCGTCCGATGTCTTAACATCGATGACTTCCATGTCTCCACCATCCATTACAAGGAACTGACGGATGTTCTCATCAACAACCGCATCAATCGCCTTGATCTTTTGAACCAATGTCATGCTTTCAAAGTCACCTTTAAGACCAGCATCGGCAGCCGCTGCCATCTTCTCTTGATCCATCTCTTTTCTTGTGTCCGCAAGGATGTCAGTCAAGTAGTACTCACGTTCCTCATGACCACCCGGTTTGATACAAGATTTACAGAATCCACCAGCTTTCGTATAGTCAGTGACCTGCTCAACTGTTGTCAGGTCGTTCAGTCTGATGACCTCTTTAAGTGTGTTAAGTGAAACACGTGCACACTCACATACGATAAGTTCTTCTTCAAATGTCGCTTCGTCAACACCAAGGTACATACCTGCCGCTTTTTTAATAACGTCGTATGCCATTACCGAACAGTGCATCTTCTGAGGTGGAACTGCTGGAGTATCCGGATCATCACGAAGTGCGAACTCAACATCGATATTTGTGATTTTGACCGCTTCTTGAACCGTTTTACCGATACAAAGCTGTGTCATGACATCTGAAGAGGCGATCGCCGTTCCACAACCAAATGATTTAAACTTTGAGTTTACGATCTTGTCATCTTTCGGGTCAACTTCCCAGTATAGACGCACCGCATCCCCACAGCTTTCTGCACCGAAGTCAGCAACAATAAGTTTGTTCCCATGTGCTTCTACCTCTTCCGGGAAGATCTCACCCTGATGTTGAGGGTTGTTCATCAACGTTGTAACTTTATTTGAGTAAGCGTCCCATAGAGACTCGCCTAACATATCACTCTTAGCCATAATATACTCCTTTAATTATTTTCTTCAATTAGTGATGGTGAAGTTCACACTCGCGAACCTCTCCACCTTCAGTTGGTCCTACTTTAGCGTAAGAACTCGAGATGCCACGTAAACGGTGAACACCATCCTGGAAAGCCTTGATAACATAATCAGCTTCCTCT
>JBFFSC010000183.1:0-3815 GCA_041572615.1 Sulfurimonadaceae bacterium | reverse complement strand
CGTATCACGAAAATCGCTGCTTAATAAGCAGTTTTAACAAAACTAAAAGGACACTAAGATGGCACATAAGAAAGGTCAGGGTAGTACACAGAATAATAGAGATTCTGCTGGACGTCGTTTAGGCGTTAAAAAATATGGCGGTGAGACGGTACGTGCGGGTAATATCATTATCCGTCAACGTGGAACAAAAATCCACCCGGGTAAAAACATCGGAATGGGTAAAGATCACACTCTTTTCGCTCTTGTAGACGGTGTAGTTGCTTTTGAGCGTTATGACAAGAAACGCAAACAAGTTTCAATCATCCCTGCATAATTAATCTGCTCGCAGTGCGAGAACGTTCTTTAGAAGAATATTTCTGGAGAATTTCTTGCTTCAGTGAGCAATTCTTCTTCTAAAAAAACCAATTTAATCGCATCAGAATTTCAACATTTAATAGTATACTTTCACAGTTAATTTGTATAGTTTTAAGTTTTGAAAAATTATGTATAATATATCCCTATGTTAACAAGGAATGGTCATGTTTATAGATCGCGTAGAAATCACCGTATCATCAGGAAAAGGTGGAGCAGGTTGTGCTTCATTCCGTCGTGAAAAATTTGTAACCCAAGGGGGTCCTGAAGGTGGTGACGGGGGTAAAGGCGGTGACCTTGCGTTCAGATGTGACAACAATACCCATACACTTTCTCATTTCCGCGGACGCCATCATGCCAAGGCGGACAACGGTGCACCGGGTGGAACACACAACTGTACGGGAAAATCAGGTAAGACTCATTTTGTCATTGTCCCGCCCGGTACGCAGGTGATCGATAAAGAGACAGGTGAGGTCGTATGTGACCTGACTAAACATGGGGAGGAGTTCGTCTATCTTCGCGGAGGAAAAGGCGGACTGGGAAATACCCACTTCAAGTCTTCGACCAACCAGGCACCGACGTATGCCCAACCGGGTCTTCCCGGTGTGACGAAAGAGGTTATCCTTGATCTTAAACTGATGGCTGACGTCGGTCTGGTCGGTTTTCCAAATGTCGGTAAATCGACACTTATTTCTACGGTCTCAAACGCAAGACCGGAGATAGCCAACTATGAGTTTACGACTCTTACACCAAAACTCGGTCAAGTCAATATCGGGGATTACGACTCATTTGTCATGGCCGATATACCGGGTATTATCGGTGGTGCTTCAGAAGGGAAGGGTCTGGGGCTGCAGTTCCTGCAACATATCGAACGTACTAAAACACTGCTCTTTACTATCGATCTGGCTTCGTACCATGAGATGGAATACCAGTACGATACCTTGAAAGTCGAATTGGAGAACTTCTCTAAAATATTGGCTACACGTTCTTATGCGATCGCGATGACACGTTCAGATGCGATGAGCCCGGAAGAGGCGGAAGAGAAAAGTGCAGCTTTTATCAAGATGCTGGGCCTTAAGCCGACAGAAAAGAGCGAGTATGGGTTTGATGATGACCTTCCTTTTTATGAGCAGGTCGCTGATGTCGCAGGAAACTATGATAATGATCTGCCATTTGTCGTAGCCCCTATCTCTTCTGTGACACATAAGAATACGAAAGCACTGTCACACGCTCTTTTTGAGCTGGTTCGACAACATCGATGAATCGCATAGTCATTAAGGTCGGTTCAGCCGTACTCACCGAACAAAACAGAATTGCCCGTGAACGCATGCAGAACCTTGTCGATTTCATTTCCCAGCTGCGCGAGCGATATGATGTGATCCTTGTCTCCTCCGGTGCAGTGGCTGCGGGATATACTGAACTCAAGCTTGACAAGAGTGTCTTGGCAAATAAACAGGCTTTGGCGGCAATCGGACAGCCTCTGCTGATGAACCGTTACAAAAAGAAGTTTGAAGCCTTTGACATCCTGACCTCACAGGTACTTGTCACGGCGTCAAACTTTAATACGCCGGAACAGGTCTCACGTGCTAAAAGTGCTATAGAGACGCTCATTGAACATCATGTGCTTCCTATTATCAATGAGAACGATGCGACAGCTACGGATGAGCTTGTATTAGGCGATAATGATCAGCTATCAGCTTATACCGCTTACTATTTTGACGCTGACATGCTGGTCATTCTCTCTGATATCGATGCTTATTATGACAAAGATCCCAGAAAACATGAAGATGCCAAGGTCCTCAAAGAGGTGTCGATGATCGAACCGAGTGAACTCGATGCCGTCGTGACACCAAATAACTCGTTCGCGACAGGCGGGATTGTCACAAAGCTCAAAGCGGCTGACTTCCTGTTGAAGAACAAGAAGTCTATGTTTCTGGCCAGCGGTTTCGACCTCAGTGATGCAAAGAGCTTTCTCCTTGAAGGCGAACACAAGGGAGGAACACTGTTCAGATGATAAATATCGTTTATATGGGTACACCCGATTATGCTTCTACTATTCTTGAGGCACTTGTAAAAGATCCCGACATTAACGTACTAAGCGTCTATACCCAGCCTGACAAACCGGTCGGGCGTAAAAAAGTCCTTACACCGCCTATCGTCAAACGCGTGGCACTTGAAAACGGCATTGAGGTGCATCAGCCTCTGAACCTTCGCTCAAAAGAGACGGAAGAAGAGATCAAAGCGCTCTCTCCGGATTATATTGTCGTTGCCGCTTACGGCCAGATACTGCCGAAGAACATATTGGATATTGCACCGTGTATTAACCTGCATGCTTCTATCTTGCCTCAGTATCGCGGAGCCAGCCCAATTCAGCAGTCGCTGCTTAATGGTGACAAAGAGACAGGTGTAACGGCAATGCTGATGGATGTCGGGCTTGATACGGGAGATATTCTGAAAATCTCAAAAGTTCAGATCCCCGAAGATATGATGGTTGAAGAACTGTTTGATACGTTGACGGACCTTGCAGCTGATTTGACACTGGATGTGCTTAAACACTTTGATGAGATTACTCCGGAAGCACAGGACGATTTGGCCGCGAGTCATTGCTCCAAGATATCTAAAGAGAACGGTCTGGTCACTTTTGATGATGCCCGGGCGCTTTATAATAAGTATCGTGCCTTTACACCCTGGCCGGGTGTCTATCTGGAAAGTGGCCTGAAGCTCAAAGCAATGAAGCTGCAATCAACAGAGGGTGAGCATCGAGCAGGTGAGGTCTTGGAGATAGAAAAAGACGCGATCATAATCGGATGTAAAAAAGGGTCTGTGAAGATCTTGAGGGTTCAGCCTCCATCAAAGAAAGAGATGGATATACAGGCGTATCTTAATGGAAAAAGATTAGAACGTGCAGATACACTGGTTTGATGAGCTAGGCTCAACCCAGACTTATTTAAAAGAGAAACTTCGCAATGGTGAGATGCATTCACCGGTGGCAATCGCAACGCAAAAGCAGACAGATGGGATAGGATCGCGGGGGAATTCGTGGATCGGTCTGGAAGGCAATCTTTTTTTCTCATTTGCTATCAGCCGGGAGGAACTTCCTGCTGATCTGGCCTTGGAATCCGCCTCGATCTATTTTTCATACCTTTTAAAAGAGACATTGGAAGAAGAGGGGTCGAACCTTTGGCTTAAATGGCCTAATGATTTTTATCTAAACAGTGAGAAAATAGGTGGAACGATCACCTTTTTGAGAGAAAATGATCTTTTGTGCGGGATCGGAATTAATGTAGTAAAATCCCCGGAAAGCTTTGGCTCACTTGATATAGAGATAAATAAAAAAGACTTATTAAACAAATTTTTTAAAAAGATTAAAAAAAAATCATCATGGAAGCATATTTTTAGTAAATACAAGATAGAATTTATTCGCAGTAAAAAATACAGTACACATTTTGAAAACAAAAAAATTT
>JBFFSC010000182.1:0-3828 GCA_041572615.1 Sulfurimonadaceae bacterium | reverse complement strand
TACCGTACTCTCTGTCATCATCTTTTTGGACAAAAGCCTGCATGACCTGCTGGATGATATTGCCGATCTGAAGATATCTCGTCTTATCATTGAAAAGATGAGAAGAAAAGAGACCTTGCAAAACTCCTATGAAGAGTATGAAGAGGAGAAGGTAAAGGTCGACAGTATGCAGGAAGAGGTTTTTCATGCCGAAGATGACAGACCGCCTTTTGAAGAGGAGTTTATCCCAGAGCCTCCGAGTCTGTACCCTGAATATGAGGTGAAAGGGGAGCTTGAAGCAGTCCCTGAAACCACACCTGAAGAAGATGTACCTGCTCCTGAGGTAAGTGTGCAAGCTCCGCCAGAAGAGCCGAAGAAGAAGACGATCCTCTCCATGGCGAAGAAGGCTAAAGAGGAGAAGCATGCCGTTATCGTCGACGAGCTTGAAGAGAACAAGCAGCTTCTTGACCAGATAGAAAAAGGCAAGACAGAGAAGCCGAAAAACTTCAAATTGCCTTCGGTAGACTTCTTGCAAAAGCCTGTCAAGCAGGATACACAGGTCAATGAGGAACAGCTCGATGCCAAGATCGAAGACCTGATCGAAAAGCTTGCCCACTTCAAGATCGAAGGTGATGTCGTGCGCACTTATGCCGGTCCTGTCGTATCCACCTTTGAATTCAAACCTGCCGCCAATATCAAGGTCTCCAAGATCTTAAACCTTCAAGATGACCTTGCCATGGCACTGCGTGCCCAGACGATCCGTATCCAGGCACCTATCCCGGGTAAGGATGTCGTCGGTATCGAGATCCCCAATGAGAGTGTCGAGACGATCTATCTGCGTGAGATCTTCGAGTCAAAGCTTTTCAAAGAGTCATCCTCGCCGTTGACCATGGTGTTAGGAAAGGATATCGTCGGAAAGCCATTCATAACGGACCTGAAAAAACTACCGCACCTTCTTATCGCCGGGACAACGGGTTCAGGTAAGTCTGTCGGTATCAATTCGATGATCCTCTCTTTACTATACAAGAACTCACCGGATAACCTGAAGCTCTTGATGATCGATCCGAAGATGCTCGAGTTTTCGATCTATAACGATATCCCGCACCTGCTGACACCGGTTATTACCAAGGCGAAGCAGGCTATTGTCGCGTTGAACAATATGGTCGCGGAGATGGAACGCCGTTATACGCTTATGGCAGAGACACGGACCAAAAACATTGAAAACTATAATGAGAAAGCGAAGAAAGAGGGCAATGAGACCCTTCCTTATATCGTAGTGATCATTGATGAGCTTGCTGACCTTATGATGACATCAGGTAAAGACGTGGAGTACTCCATCGCACGTCTTGCCCAGATGGCCAGGGCATCGGGAATACATCTTATCGTTGCGACGCAGCGTCCGTCTGTCGATGTCGTGACCGGTCTGATCAAAGCCAACCTGCCTTCGCGTATCTCCTACAAAGTCGGGCAGAAGATCGACTCGAAGATCATCCTTGATCAGATGGGTGCGGAATCACTTCTGGGCCGCGGGGATATGCTCTTTACCCCTCCTGGAATCAGCGGAGTGGTCAGGCTTCATGCACCGTGGAGCTCCGAGTCCGAGATCGAAGAGATCGTCGAGTTCCTCAAACATCAAAGAGAGGCTGTTTATGACAAACGCTTCCTCCTGGAAGAGGGTGGACTCTCGAGTGATGCGCCGAACAATGACGGTATAGAAGAGGAGCTTGATGAACTCTACAACGAAGCCAAAGGTATCGTCCTTGCGGATAAGAAGACATCCATTTCATACCTGCAACGACGTCTGCAGATAGGATACAACCGTTCGGCACGTATCATCGAACAGCTTGAGAACCAAGGGGTGCTCTCAGCACCTAACGCCAAAGGAAACAGGGAGATACTCGCCTCATGAAAACACTACTACTTCTGCTTGCTGTTATCAGCATCACTGCATTTGCAAAAGACAAGGAAGCCTATTCGCATAAGCATAAGCCGTGTATATGTGCCAAACCTGTCATCTTCGATGACACTCCGATAGAGAAGATCTTCGAGTTCAAAGGGAAAGTCTACAAGGTATTGAAGGGCGATGAGACCAATCCGTCCATCCTTTACGTGCTCGATCCCAAGACCGACAAGTTCATTCGAATCAAACAGAAGTGATAAAGTTAAGCTATACCCAATATCCTCGTTACTTTATCTGCAAGATAGAGAACATCAACGAGCTTTCTGTCAAGACCCTGCAGGCACTGGAAGATTTTGCAGCAGCACGCAGCGGTAGGCTGGATTATGCCAGTGAGTCGTTGAACATCCCCAAACGTATTGAACTGCAATATCTCCAGGAGCTTTTTCAAATGAAGGGGCTTGATGTCTTTATCACAGAGAAAGAACCGCAATACTCAAGCGTTTCAAAAAGTGCCACGATCAACTTCGGAAAGTTCAAGGGGCAGAAATGGACAGACCTTGACGAGGATTACCTGCAGTGGCTTGCCAAGAACATTAACTCTGATGACAAACAGATCGCTTTGGCTGAACTGCAGCGGCGCAAGCAGAACCAGGTCCCGCAAAAACGCAACGATGTCATCAGCTTCGGCAAGCATAAAGGCGAGCTTTGGGAAGAGCTTCCAAGTCCCTATCTAGAGTGGGTGTCACAAAACCTCAAAGGTGAGGCGCAATCGATAGCTATGGATGTTTTAAAAAGAAGAACATAAATTCAGACTAGAAAAGCGGAGCCTTGAATAACTAATGTTACCATAATACACAGTGTCTAAAACATAGTGTTTACTATCGTAACACTTCATCCATAAAGAATATTATCTTCGTTATAATCTCACAAATTATTAAACAGGAGTTACAATGGCTTTTTTAGAAGACTATAAAGCACATGTTGCTGAACGCGAAGCTTTAGGCGTTCCACCACTTGCACTTTCTGCTGAGCAGACTGCAGCACTTATCGAGCTTATCAAAACTGAATGTACTGATGAGTTACTTGATTTACTTACTAACCGTGTAGCACCTGGTGTTGATGATGCAGCACAAGTTAAAGCGGCTTTCTTAAATGAGATCGCAGCTGAGAACATCACAATTGATGCTATCTCTCCAGTAAGAGCAGTAGAGATGCTGGGTATGATGTTAGGTGGATTCAATGTCCTTCCTATGGTTCACTCTTTAGCTTCTTCAAACGCTGATGTAGTTGAAGCTGCTGTTAAAGCTCTTAGCCACACACTACTAGTATATGATGCATTCAATGATGTTGAAAAACTTCATAAAGAAGGTAATGAAGCGGCAACTCGTGTACTTACTTCATGGGCAAATGCTGAGTGGTTCACATCTAAACCAGCTATCGCTGAAGAGATGAAAGTGACTGTATACAAAGTTCCAGGTGAGACTAATACAGATGACCTTTCTCCGGCTTCTGAAGCGTTTACACGTTCAGATATCCCTCTACATGCTAACTCACTTCTAATGAACCGTATGGAAAAACCATTAGAGACACTTGCTGAACTAAAGAAAAAAGGTAACCCGATTGCATACGTTGGTGATGTTGTTGGTACTGGTTCTTCTCGTAAGTCTGGTGTTAACTCAGTACAATGGCACATGGGTGTAGATATCCCAGGTGTTCCTAATAAGCGTACTGGTGGTGTTGTTATTGGTAACATTATCGCTCCAATTTTCTTCGCTACGTGTGAAGATTCAGGTGCATTACCATTAGAGATGGATGTTGCTGGTATGGAAACTGGTGATGAACTTACTCTTTACCCTTACAAAGGTGAGGCACATATCAATGGTAAATGTGTTGCAACATTTAAACTAAACCCTAACACTATCACTGATGAAGTACAAGCGGGTGGTCGT
>JBFFSC010000181.1:0-3871 GCA_041572615.1 Sulfurimonadaceae bacterium | reverse complement strand
TGTGGATCATTTTATGAAGCTTGTTGACTTTGACGGACCTGTCTATCTGCAGGATGAATCGCATTCATCGCTTGAGGCTGAAGAGTCGATGAAGGGGATTATCAAACAGAAAAAAGACGGACGGATTGACTCACTTGCAGCCAAGATTATACTGGAGCGTTGGCTGATCGCCAACAAAGAAAAGCTTTAAAAACAGCATTAAGTTTTTTGCATTATAATTGATACCATTTTAAACTTGACGATACAAAGGAAAGAGATGAAACAGATTATCGGTTTGGTTGTATTATTTTCAGTGCTGCAAGGCTTGCTTTTAGCAGAAGGTTTTAGCTTGGAAAGCAAGGATATCAAAGGTCAACTCTCTATGAATGAGGTGTTCAACGGTTTTGGGTGTACCGGTAAAAATATCTCACCGGAACTGCATTGGGAAAATGTGCCAAAGGCGACGAAGAGTTTCGCGTTGACAGTCTATGATCCGGATGCTCCGACGGGAAGCGGATGGTGGCACTGGATTGTATTCAACATACCAAAGGATACGACGTCTTTAGAAGCAGGCGCAGGTGATGCTAAAAAATCAATGTTGCCAAAAGGAAGTGTCCAAAACGTGACGGACTATGGTTTTGCGGGATTTGGAGGGGCCTGCCCGCCACAAGGTGACCAAGCCCATCAATATATCTTTACGATCCATGCCTTGGATGTGGATAAATTTGAACTCGACGGCAAGCAGTCCGCGGCTATAGCCGGGTATTATATCAATGCACATACGATTCAAAAAGCTTCGTTGATTGCATATTATGCTCGTTAGTTTCAGCTTTTTGGAACTACTTTAATCAAAAACTTGGATAAAAGTTTTAAAAAACATTATATAAAAAGTTGTTAGAATATGGGTTCTATAATTTTACATGAAGGTTTTTATATATGGTAAATGAAGCCATTTTACGACAATTAGACTATACGCCAAATGAAGCGCTAAAAGAGCAGGTTGGGCGCATAATCGACAATACTCAGTCATTTGAAAAAATTGAAAAGCATATGATGGAATTGCATAAGCAACTAAAAGTAGACGGTTCCTACATCGCATTGTCAAATTCTGAAGACTATTTCAAGATCAAGATCGAAGCACCAAGTCCCGAGTTGACAAACGAAGCGCATGAAAAAATTGCACATTGGTCGGAAAAGTACAAGGTACAGACTTCTCGTGTAGATAATAAAGATACCTATTACATCAAAGGTTTCGTACATTAAGTATGGATTTCGAACCGATCACACAGACGGGTTTTGACAAACTTACTGAAGAGTTTAAATATCTTAAAGATATTGAAAAACCCCGTGTTAATATTGAAAAACAGGAAGCAGCAGCCCAAGGAGATAGAAGCGAGAATGCTGAATATCATGCTGCAAAAGAGAAGCTCCGTCATATTGACAAACGTCTTTTCTTTTTAAACAGCCACATTCAAAAAAGTAAAATCATCGATCCTTCTATACTTTCCAATGACAGAGTCCATTTTGGCTCAACAGTTACCCTGATTGACCTTGAGACCGATAAAAGTGAACGCTACACCATATGCGGTGTACTGGAAAGCGAGCCTGAAAATGGTCTCATTTCGATTCATGCACCCTTATCCAAGGCTATGTTGGGTAAAAGAGAGGCCGATGAGTTCGTCATTCGACTTCCCCAGGGGAAAAAAGAGTATGAAATAGAGAAGATAGAGTATTTTCCTATCTATGAGTTAAAGAAAAATATCAGAACGATTAAAGATTATTCATTTCGGTAGCTGCCATATGGGTGTTCATCAGCGAGGGGTCCAAACTGCTCAAAGCTGTTGAGTTTAACATTTCGACAAGTGCGATCTTTGGCAAGACATAGGCTTCATGTAAAGAGCACGGAAAATCTTCGTTACAGGCACTTTCACCAAGCGCACAATTAGCGCAATTGTTCTCATCGATAGCATCTAGAATATCGATGAGAAAAATCTCATCGATGTTTTTATTGAGAAGAAAACCGCCTTTACGTCCACGTGTCGCTTTTAAGATATTTGATTTTGCAAGTTTAGTCAGCAGCATAGTGAGGTATTTGTAGGGTATGTCCGTCTCTTCATGTATGCGTGTCGCCGAGAAGAGTGAGTCCTGGTCATGGGACATAAAAATAAGTATTCTAAAGGTATATTGTGCTGTCTTACTAAACATTCTGCTCTCTAAGTCATATTTATTGTGTGGATTTTACTGAAACTTATTTAGGGGTCGGCATAAGTTTGGGAGCTATATTATAATTTATAGCTTTTTTAAAGGATTGTCTAAAGCAATTTTTAGCACAGTTGGACTATAATCGCGTCTTAGACTTTTTAGAAAAAGACTGGTATCAGCACTTTTTTAAAAAGTCTAGATAAAACTACCCGCAAGGAAGCTACGTGAGCTACAAAATCGAAAATATTGAAGAGGCATGTTCATCACATAAAATATCTCCTGAAGAGTATCAAAACATCTTAACGATATTAGGTCGTGAACCAAATATCGTTGAACTTGGGATCTTCTCTGCAATGTGGTCGGAACATTGTTCTTATAAATCTTCAAAAGTACATTTGAGCGGGTTTCCTACAAAAGCTCCGTGGGTTATTCAGGGACCGGGTGAAAATGCGGGTGTCATTGATATCGGTGATGGCTATGCAGCAGTCTTTAAGATGGAATCACACAACCACCCTTCATTTATTGAACCATATCAGGGTGCAGCGACCGGTGTGGGCGGAATCATGCGTGATGTCTTTACGATGGGTGCACGGCCGGTTGCATCACTCAACTCGCTTCGTTTCGGAAATGTACTGAACAAGGATGAGGTCTCTTCCCATCAGCGTTATCTGGTACGTGGTGTCGTTGAGGGGATCGGTGGATACGGTAACTGTATGGGAGTGCCTACTATCGGTGGTGAAGTCAGTTTTGATGAGTGTTACAACGGAAATATCCTGGTCAATGCTTTCAACCTTGGTATCGCAAAATCAGATGAGATATTCTATGGAAAAGCTGAAGGTATCGGGAATCCGGTTATGTATGTCGGTTCCAAGACAGGCCGTGACGGTCTGGGCGGGGCTGTGATGAGTTCCGATTCATTTACGGAAGAGTCAAAGAGTCTTCGTCCGACAGTACAAGTTGGTGATCCGTTTACTGAGAAACTTCTGCTTGAAGCATGTCTGGAGCTGTTTAAGACGGATTATGTCGTTGGTATTCAGGATATGGGTGCGGCCGGTCTGACGTCATCATCTTTTGAGATGGCAGGACGTTCGGGTTCGGGAATGATCATGCACTTGGACAAGGTTCCTGCGCGTGAAGAGAACATGACGCCGTATGACTTTATGCTTTCGGAATCTCAAGAACGTATGCTTATCTGTGCTAAAAAAGGTTCGGAACAGGCAATCATTGATATCTTTGAGAAATGGGATCTGGATGCGGCTGTTATCGGTGAGGTGACAGATACAGGGACAATGGAACTTTTCTGGAATGGAGAGAAGTGTGCTGATGTTCCGGTTGATCCGGTATCAGAGGAAGCACCGTGCCTTAACCGTCCGATGAGTGAACCGGCATATCTTAAAGAGATCAGTAAAGTCGATATCACAGACTTTGAAGCTGTTTCCAACCAGGAAGCATTTACGAAATTGATGTCATCTATGGAAGTCGTAGACAAGGCATGGATCTATGAGCAGTATGATTCAATGGTACAGACAAACACGATCAAAAAAGGTGGAAGTCTGGATGCATCCGTAATCCGTGTAAAAGAGAACGGAAAAGCATTGGCTATGAGTTCAGACTGTAATGTGCGTCACTGCTATATCGATCCAAAAGGCGGGGCTGCCGCAGCCGTCATCGAGTCAGGTAGAAACGTTGC
>JBFFSC010000180.1:0-3906 GCA_041572615.1 Sulfurimonadaceae bacterium | reverse complement strand
TGAGCGTGATATGACGATCAAGATATTGGCAAACCCTTTAAGCCATCCTAACGAATTGGTCAAACCCGGGCATATCTTTCCTCTGATTGCCAAAGAGGGCGGTACACTGATCCGTACAGGCCATACGGAAGGTTCGGTTGACCTTTGTCGTCTTGCCGGACTTGCTGAGTCATCCGTTATCTGTGAGATCATGAAAGATGACGGTACGATGGCAAGGCGTGACGACCTGGAGATATTTGCAAAGAAACATGATCAGAAGATCGTCTATATATCTGACATCGTTGCTTACAGATTGGCAAATGAGAGTCTGATCAAAAGTACAAATGAAGTTGAAAGTGAATTCTTCAATACGAAAGTGAAGAAGCACAGCTTTATTGACCATGAAGATATCGAGCATACAGCGATCATATTTCATGGCGCCGGAGAAAAGGCGAATGTCAAAGTACATAACATCATCCCTGATATCGAACTTTTTTCAAATCAGGATAAATATCAACACCTTGTCAAATCGATTGAATACCTTAAACAGAACAGTGGTGTACTACTCTTTATCAACAAGCCTGATCATCATAATGCATCGATGAAGGAGTACGGTCTTGGTGCACAGATCTTAAAGAGCCTGGGTATAAAGCAGATGCGTCTGTTGACCGGGATGAAAGTGACAGATTTTGTCGGCTTGTCCGGTTTTGGCCTGGAAGTCTCTGAAGTCATAGACCCGCTTGTCGATTGAAAACACGTGTCACGAAAGTAATACATTTCGTGACAGAACACTCTGTTTATCTCCCCTTTTAACCCTATATTATCGCTTTTAATCCTTTATTTGCTTTTTTATTATATGATTTACTTATATTTGTGTGCTTTGTGGCATGCGTATTAGAGGAGTCATGAATGTCAGATACCCCAGAATGCTTACAGCCAGCGGTCGAACAGCTCCAAAGGTATGAAACACAGATCTCGGCACTGGAGAGCAGAAACAAAAACCTTGACAGTGAAATCGAGTCTCTTTTGCAAGAACAGTCACGATTGAATGAGAAGATCGTAGAAAAAGAAGAAGCACACAAACTCTCTCTTGAAGCTTTTGATAAAGAGAAGATAACCTTACGCGAGCTAAACAGTGTTGTCCGTGATCAGCTTCGTGAAAAATCTCAGGAACTTGAGGCACTTGAAGAGTCAAATAAGAAACTCACCGAATTGAATTCCCGTGTTAGTTCTGAGAGTATCAGAGTCAATGCCGGTCAAGAGGCACTATCACACCAGAGTCAACGTATGAGCGAAGAACTTGAAACTCTACGTAGAGAGAATGATACGCTCAAAGAAGAAAATGCTTCTCTAAAACTGGTTAATGAAACAGAGATCAAACCTTTAGAGGACCTTCCAGAAGGAGAAGAAGGAGTCTCTCTTTTAATGGCCGAGATTAGCAGACTGAAAAAAGAGCTGCTTGTCAATAAGAAGCAGAGTGATTCGAAAGACCAATCGTTCCTGGAAAGCGAAAACGAGCGGTTGATGCAGCGGCATGGTGAAATAACGCAGGAGAAGATGCAGGCTTCTGCCAAGATGCATGCAGCCATTAAAGAGCTTGAAGAAGTACAGCAGAAACTTGATACAGCCCTCAGCACTATTGAACGACTTGAATCGGAACTTCAAAATCTGCAGGATCAATATGCGAACCTTATGGAAGAGAAAGAGAGCTTGATTGAAGACAACTTGGTACTGATCGATGAAAAATCAGATCTTGATGGCAGAGTACTTCGTCTAAGTGATGAAGTTCAGCGTGTCAAGATGGAACGGGACTCTGTACAGCAGGCCTTGACACAGGAGCATATTGTCGAAGGCAGTCTGACGGATGAAGTTAATCATCTAAGAGCAAAAAGCAGACGCCTTGCAGAGGAGATAAAGGCATTGAGAGGAGGGCACTCGGTTGATGCCAACGAAGAGAGTGCGCCACTTGAGATAGAGGCGATGAATACTCAGGAAGAGAGCTCAGAGATGAGTGCTTTTTCCTCTGAGAACTCGGGGCCTCATTTCCCAGGTGAAGGTGAGAACGAGAACAAATATTAGTCATCAGACTCTTTGCAAACAATTGCCAAGTCTTTTTTAGCTATCCTTTCAACTGATTTATACAGTTAGGAAGTTTATGTCAGAGCATAAAATTATAATATTAGATACAGAAACGACAGGTGTCCTTGAAGAAGACAGGATCATTCAACTCAGTTACCTTGTCACAGACGCACAGGGAAACATTGAGGAAGTACATAATGAACTCTGTCAAGCACCTTTGCCAATCAAGTATGATGCGATGGCGATCCATCATATAACACCCGAAGAACTTGAAGGAAAACAGGCATGTAACGAGCTGGCCGGTTTTGCCCGTTTGCACGAACTCAACACCCCAGAAAATATTATCGTGATTCAAAGTGCGGAGTTTGATCTTGGCATGCTTGAAAAAGAGGGCTTTGTCTCCCGGATGAAATTGATTGACACCTTTAGAATACACCGCTACTTTTACCATGATGATCCGCATGGTCTTCAATATAACAGGTATGCCCTGGGACTTTACAAAAAAGAAGCCGAGCAGATGAAAGAGCTTGGCGTACAGATCATGGCGCATGATGCACTGGGAGATGTGATCGTCCTGAAAAACTTTTATGACCATCTCTTGCAGTTTCATACCGAAGAGCTAATGGTGGAGATGTGTTCCAAGCCAATCTTGATGGAGTTGATGCCATTTGGAAAGCATAAGGGAAAACGTATTGAAGAAGTGGCAGTGAGTGAAAGAAGAAGCCTTGCCTATATGCTTGAGACCTTTGAGCTTGATCAGGACTTGAAATTCAGTTTTCAATACTATTATGATCTGATGAAGGATAAGGCTTCTTTGATCATAGGGTTTGGAAAATACAAAGGAAGGGCTCCTGCGGATATCGTACACGAAGACCGTTCATATTTGGAATGGATGCATGACAAGGCAGAGAATATAGCGGTCGAATTGAAAGTAGAGATCAAACGTGTACTAGATGAGCATGTACCTAAGGCATAGAGTGCTTCATAGCCAAAAGCAGGGTATATACCAATTTCATTCTCCCTGTGGAAGCTCGATTTTGAACATGGCACCCTCTTCGGTGTTTTTAACACTGAGTTTTCCTTTGCAGTGATCCTCGATAATCGTTTTTGACATATACAGACCCAGACCTGTGCCGTTCGTATTTTCTTTGGTTGTGAAGTAAGGATCAAAGACACTGTCTATGACGGAAGGGTCAATCCCTCCGGCATTGTCGCTGATGTGCACGATGACCTTGTCACCATCTTCATAGCAGTCAATGACAATCTTGGGGTTGGCCACCTTTTTAAACACAAGGATGTCCTGAGCATTTTTTAACAGGTTCAGCAGTACTTGCTGAAGCTCATTCTCAAAACTTACGATCTCTTTTGTACAGGTGTCGTTGATTTCGACATCTATATGCAAAGAGGCAAAGGATGATTCCAGGATCCTGAGGGATTTATCTATGAGCTTCTTGAACTGAAAAGAGCTTTTTTTGTTGTCGGGAAGAAAAAACTTTCTAAAGTCAGTAATAGTCTGCGAGAGATGTTGTATAAGCTCTTCGATCTCGTTGGAGCGCTCTAAAAGATACTCGTTGTCGTTTTCCTCTCTGAACAACTTGATTTTCATATTATTGATAATACTGCTGATGGCACTAAGAGGCTGTCTCCATTGATGAGCGATCATACTTAGCAGCTCACCCATTTGCGCATTGCGTGTTTTGATCAGAAGAAGTTTTTCCTGCTCTTTTATCCTTTTGAGCTGCAGGTATTGTTTAATTGACATTCTGACGAGGGTGTAGAGTTTTTGTGCGGTAAGCTCTGTCTTCTCTTTGTAATCATTGATGTCATAGCGCTCGACAATTTCGTTTT
>JBFFSC010000179.1:0-3942 GCA_041572615.1 Sulfurimonadaceae bacterium | reverse complement strand
GCGATCGAGTTGAGCAATGAGTATAACCTTACCCTGGAGAAAAGGTTTGATGAGAGTCTCTATGAGTGTTCGTTTAAAACGGGTAATTATGCCTTGGCGAAAAAGACGGCAAGCAATCATCTTAAAGATAAGAGCAACCGTCTGTTGTGGTTGTACAGATATGCCAAGACACTTAACAAGTCAGGGAAGTATGAAGAGTTGACGAAGGTCGCCAAAGATGTCATCACACTCTCCGAAATAGAGAAGAGTTCTGCCTATGATGATATTCTTCACGACGCTTTTTATGCACATGAACGTTTGAAAAACACCCAGGAAATGGTTTCAGCGATCAAAGAACTTGAACGACGCAGAGGTCTGCAATATGATGATATTGAACTTTACGTCAGCATGGTAAAACTGGGGCTTAAAGAGGATGATGATCTTATTGTCCAGACCTATGCAAACAAGGTCATGCAGCTTCAGGAACAGACAAACAGTTATTCCCAATCGCCTTTTGTCGAGTTTGCTGCACTGCAGGTCTTAAAAGCACAGAAAAAAGAGAAGGAGCAGTTGAGCCTTCTGAACGAATTGGTAAAACGGGACCTTAATGATAAGGAAAAGTCACGTGTACAATACATGTTGGGCGCACTGTTGATGAAGGAAGATAAGACGAAGGAAGCCAAAAGAGCCTTTGAAACCAGTATAGAGGCAGATAAGGATTCAGCCTGGGCATCACTTTCCAAAGATGCACTGGAGCTGCTTGATTAACCCAGAAGTGTGAGGTCTACATGGAAAAGAAGAGAGAGCAACACATACGTGGTAAAGTGACAGAAGATGATGCCGTATCCATAGTGATCGGTGCCTTGAACACCAACGATGATACGGCCAGATTTGAAGTCCAAGAAGAGACGCCCGGGACATACGGAAGTTTCAGTATCGATGAGTACGGGGTATGGAACTACAGATTGGACAACACGAAACCAAATGTGCAGGCATTGAAGGACGGGCAGAAGGTCTATGACAGGTTTGTTGTCACCCTGGGCAATGCATACGGCAAAAGAGTGACGAATGATGTCACAATTGAGATCCATGGAAAAGATGAAGCCCCAGAGCCTGTTTCACATCCTTTTGTCATCCATGATGATACGACCCATGGAGTGGTCACGGAAGATGAGGTCGCTATTGCCGTAGGAAAACTGTTTACCAATGTCAGTGATGCGGTATTTGAGGTTCAGACAGGAATCGAAGGGGAATATGGCAAGTTCAGTATTACAAGAGACGGATACTGGACATATGAACTTGAGAACAACAGAGATGTGACACAGGCATTAAATGATGATGACAAGAGATTGGAACTCTTCCGTGTTTCTGCAAGAGATACAGAAGGCCGGGTGGCTGAGAATAAGGTGAAGGTCCTTGTTCTGGGGAAAGATGAAAAGGTACCTGCAGAAGAACAGGTCTTGAGGATTATCTGAGATGCGTTTTGCTTTGAACCTGATGATTATGCTTGCCTTATGGAGCAGTGTTGTGGATGCCAAGGAGAAGAATATGAGTATTTATGATTTCAGTGTGACTGATATTGAAGGGCAGGAAGTTTCGATGTCGAAATACAGAGATAAAGTACTTCTGATCGTCAATGTGGCGAGTGAATGCGGCTTTACACCTCAATATGAAGGGCTGGAGAAGCTTTATCAGCGCTATAAAGATAGAGGCTTCATGGTTCTTGGTTTTCCTTCGAATCAGTTTGGAAGACAGGAGCCAAAGAGCAATAAGGAGATCTACTTTTTCTGTCAGGGAACCTATGATGTCCATTTTGACATGTTCGCCAAGGTTGATGTCAATGGAGATGATGCGATTCCTTTGTATAAATACCTTAAACGGCAGCAAAGCGGTGTCTTATGGACGGAAGCTATCAAGTGGAATTTTACAAAGTTTCTTGTAGACAAAGAGGGACGGGTGATTAAGCGTTACGCCTCATCGACAAAGCCTGAGAGCATAAAAGAAGATATAGAAAAACTGTTAAATCAATAAGAACGTACTCAATGATCAGCCGGTGAACAGGTTTAAGACGGATTCAACGGCATAATCACTTGCAAGGCTGTTTTGATTTCTCATATGCAGAGAATTAATTTGAGTCACAGCCCCAGACTCTAACGGTACACTGGCTCCCACCTTGACGTCTGCAGTATTGAATTGCTGAACTTTGTGCACTGCTGGAACTGTTTGCAGTTGCCCATCCATATGCCGTACTTCCATATGCCTGATCAGCAGCATAGGCAGCACAGGTATTAGAAAATGTTTTAACGATATGACAACCGCTTCCGCATTCGTTTAACGCACGTTCTTGTGCCGCACTGCTTGATGAGTAGTTATAAGAAAATCCGTATTGGTCTCCCTGGTTACTGTCAATTGCCAATGCCCCTGTCGCATAACTATTGGAAACCAGGAGCAGAGAGATCAATGCTGTGTACACTATTTTTTTCATTCTAACCATCCTTTTATTCATGTGTAAAATTATTATATATTATTATAAATTAACCAAGTATTATGTTGCAAGATTAATGCTAATGGGGATGCTTGGTTCAAAGAGAAAGATGATGTTGTTCAGAAATCAAAAGAAGTGATAAGACGTAGGTAATTGACATCCTTCTTATGTCCGTTAAGATAGTCAATCGATTCGAAACGCAGATAGATCGATGTGTCAGGATTAAAATAGTGCCGGATATGCGAATAATAAGCATTGAAGTCATTACCCCGCGGATCATTGACTCTGGTATGTGTCAGCCAGAGGGCAAGTTCACTTTGTCCATAGGCGTTGGATTCCATGTCAAAATGTGACTTGAGCATCCATGTCTCGGGTTTGAAGTTTCCTCTTCCATTGGCTACCATCGAAGTCGTATAGACTTTTGCAAGCCCGCCATAGCCTTTGATGATACCACTTAATCCAAAGTTTTGCGAGTAGTTGAGTATCAGCCCGTATTTTTCTTCATCAATACCAAACCTGAATGCTAAAAGGTCGATGTTGTCACCACCATTGGCTGAAAGAGGGTCATTATAGATCCGTCCTTTACCACTTTTGAAATACTGTATGCCAAAACAGAAGAGCTTGCCTGTGAAGACATGTTTATAATCGATCTGGCCTATAAAAGTACTGTAGAGTTCAGGGGCATGATAATAGTATGACTGAAGGGAGAGCTCATCAATACCTTGATAGTTGAAGCTGAGCATACTGATGCCCCGATCAAAGGAACCGCTTCCGCTCTCTTTTTTATATTCTTCTGAGGTGTTTGAACGGATGTGTGTAATGTAATTGAACTGGATGGTCGTATCGGTAAGTTGTTCAGACGTCAAAGCGATACCCCGATAGGACCAGGGGACAATCCGCGTCGTGTCATCGTTCATCATCGGCGTTGAGAGCATGAGGTTTCCGGCTTTAAGCACCTTGTGCGCATCATGGTAGGCAAGAAAAGCCTCGGAAAGGGCAGTAAGACTCGCGGCGTCATTATCATTGTCGAAGAGATAAGTCTGTTCTTTGTGCTTGTAAGGACCGATGGCAGATGAGTGATGAAAACGGACAGAAACCAGCAGAGGTTTAGTGTTGTCGGTAGTATATTTTAAAAACCCTCCCAATGCCGTGGCATAGGCATTTTCTTTATCTTTATTATCAATGTTATAGTTAAAGAAGGTGAGGTTTCCAAGGACTTTCCCCTGGTTAAACGGATCATGCGTTGGGTTAAGGTCTTGAGCATGAATCAAGACAGGAGAAAGAAGAAAGAGTATAAAAATGTTATGCATAGCACTCTCAAATAGAATCTAATAAATAGCTTAACAAATTAGAACTGTAGAGAGACTTTAAAAATCATCTGGTATAATCACGAAATTATTTTACCAAGGAGAAGTTATGGGAATCCCTCAACCTTCGTTTTACATCTTTAAATGTCAACAGTCTGCACCTCCAGGAAT
>JBFFSC010000178.1:0-3983 GCA_041572615.1 Sulfurimonadaceae bacterium | reverse complement strand
TTAATAGACGGTGCCCAGGGTGCTTTGATAGATTGTGGTGCCTATATGCAGAGTCTGATGCTTGCTGCCCAGGCTTTTGGTGTCGACTCTTGTCCGCAGGGTTCGACAACAGAGTATGGCCGCATCATTGCGGAGGTACTCGACCTTCCTGACAACCAGGCACTTTTATACAGCGTAGTGCTGGGCTATGAAGATACCTCGGCAGTTCAAAACCGTTATCAGCCTGAACGTGCTCCTATGGATGAGATCGTCACGTTCATAGATTGATTTTTTCTTAAAGCAGAGTTATTGCCGGCCTTGTTTATATTAAGATGTTGATGAAATGGTATAATTCCAAAAAAATAAAGGAGTCGGTTGTGATCAAGAAAAAATATCAATTGTTCATACTGGCTCTTGTTCTTGTCGGTACACTGCTTTCAAGCTTTCACTATCATGATGATATGCAGACGGCAGAAGATTGTCCGGTTTGTATTATTCAGCACATCTTTGCTGCTGCTGATATACCTGATGTTATAAGTCTGCAAGAACTGATTGTCTTCTTCTTGGTTTCTCTTTTGGGGAGACAAACCTATTTTTCATTCAAGTGTATTGTAAACGCACCTTCACGCGCACCCCCTTCTTTTTTCTAAAACCAATCAACAAAAAAATTATTACTATTTAGGAAAAAAGATGAAAAAATCTATTTATTTAACATTATTTACTAGTGCATTGCTTTTTGCAGATGCACCTGCCGTTTTGCCAGTTGATCAACGTACCTTTGTACAGTCTCAATATATGCCTGATATCTCTTTGATTACAGATTTTTCATTTGTGAGCCGAAACAGAGATCAAGATGAATTAAAAGCTATGAGTGTCCCTGGTGTCACGGAAGCATTTTTTGGTGACGAGGATGAAGAACATTCTCATGGTACCTATAATGCCGATAATGGTTTCAATTTAAACTATGCCGAACTTGTCCTCTCTTCAAGTGTTGATCCTTTTTTAAGCTTGGATGCTGTCTTTCATTTTGGTGAGGAGGGTGTTGACATCGAAGAGGCTTACTTTACGACAACAGCTTTAGGAAATGGAGTGAGAATTCGGGGTGGAAAGTTGTTGAGCGGTTTTGGACGACACAACGCTCAACATCATCACTTTTGGGACTTTAGTGATGCACCATTGATTTACCAAGGTTTTTTAGGCGGAGCATTGAATGAGAAAGGGGTTCAGCTTCAATATACTCCAGAACTTTCAGAGTATTTGATGTTTGGTGTCGAGGTCATGCAAGGCGAGAACGAAGCGACATTCAATAACCAGACACAGACGTTTACAAATGGCGACGAGGTAAAAGGTGCAGATGCTCCTTCGTTGTTTGTAGCCTATGTGAAAACTTCATTTGATATGGGTGAGACAACGATAATGCCAGGGTTGTCATATGTCTATGGAGAGACGCGAAGCTATCATGAACATGATGTTAATGAAGAAGAAGCTTTTAGTGGGACAAGTTCCCTTTGCAATGCGGAGTTTACCTTAAAACACTATTTTGATTCCTACAGTTATCTGACATGGCAAAGTGAATGGATGCGTAAAGAGCAGAAAGGAACAAAGTATGAATATGACGGTGTTTCTGTAGCGAGTGAAGATCAAAAAGTTGAACAGGAAGGATTGTATACACAGTTGGTCTATGCATATGATCTAAACTGGAGAATGGGGGCTCGTTATGACAGTATCTACAAGAATGATATCAAAGTCGTCGAAGCAGCACTTCCTTCAACACCATATGAACGTTATACAGCAATGTTAGAATATCATTTTAGTGAGTTCAGCCGACTGAGACTTCAATATAACTATAATAATGCATTATATGCAGAGACAGCCAGCGGATATATTGGCGATGATGTGCAGTCATTGATCCTCTCTTTCAACTTTGCTATAGGAGCACATGCTGCGCATGACTTTTAGGAGATACAAATGAAAAGATGGATGCTTGCTCTTCTCTTACCGGTTTCGCTGTTTGCACAGTTAAAAATCGCTGTATCTTATCCTTATATAGGAGCACTGGTTGATGAGATCGGTGATGAAAATGTTGAGGTCACGGTTCTGGCCAAGGGAAACTGGGACCCGCATTTCGTAGTACCGCGTCCCTCTTTGATAGCAAAACTTCGTCGTTCGGATGCTCTGATTATGAATGGTGCCCAACTGGAGATAGGTTGGTTGCCTCCATTGATAAGGCGGGCATCGAATCGTGCTGTCATGCCGAACGCACCTACTTTTTTGAATCTTTCTCATCAGGTGGAGCTTATTCAAAAGCCCAAGAGTGTGGACCGCTCATTGGGGGATGTTCATCCTGACGGAAACCCCCATTTTCACCTTGACCCAAAGAACATTGTCGTGTTAGCAAAAAGTATCACTGATTTCCTCTCACGTGTTGATATTGACCATAAAGAGAGTTACGAGAAAAACTTTAAAAACTTTTCTAAAACTTGGCAGACTCATTTAGAACGCTGGAATACTCAGATGGAAGATAAAAAAGGTATGCAAATTATTCAGTTTCACGATGTTCTCGCTTACTTTATGAAAGCTTACGAACTGAAATCCATTGGTACGATTGAGCCTCTACCAGGTATACCACCTTCATCACGCCATACTTTGGAGCTTATCAACACGATAAAAGAGCATGGAGCCTACTGTATATTACATGATGTCTATCACTCCACAAAAACTGCTGAGTTTATCCGTGACAAGACAGGTGTCAAATTAATCATTATGCCGCATGATATCGGTGCCCTGGAATCGGTACATTCTCTCGTAGAACTTTTTGATTATCTTACAAAGGCAGTTGCAAATGATTGATATCTTTATCTCTTCCGTTCTCTTAGTTATCGCTTTGGTCATGATACATGCCTGGTTTGGTAAAGGCGTATTGGAACGAGGTATTATCTTTACTGACCTTGCTATTGCACAGTTTGCCGCATTAGGGAGTGCTATTAGCCTGGGATATTTTCATAGTGAATATATCTATGTGTTCACATTGGGATTTGCCTTATTCAGTGCCTTGCTGATCTCTATTGCAACACGACGGGATATTCATCTTGAAGCATTTATTGGAATCTTGTATGTCTTTGGTGCCAGCGGTATCATGATGGTGCTGGCAAACTCTGCCGAAGGGATGGAACACTTTAAAGCCTTGCTTGCCAGTGATATCCTGTTTACGCCAATGGAGCATGTTATTTACAGCAGTATTGTCTACGTTATATTAGGTCTTTTGATCTGGAAGGTCTACCCAAGGCTTCATGGCTTTCTCAAAGAGCTGATGTTTTTTGCCATGTTGGCGATTACCGTTACTTCATCTGTTCAATTGGCAGGTGTCTTGGTCGTTTTTGTCCTGCTAGTGGCACCGGCACTTGTAGCTTCGATGCAGAAACGTTTTAATCCGATGTTATCTGCCTTTGTTTATGGATGGGCTTTCAGTTTAAGTGCTATTGCTGTCTCATATTTTCTGGATCTGCCGACGGGGTATAGCATTGTCTTTATCGGCTCATTGACAACAATCTTTGCGATCATGTTTTTAAGTAAGCCTTCAGTCGACGACAAGATGGAGTAAAGAAGACTACTTTTTAATTGATTTTAGATTAAATCCGAAGATAGAGCCTTCGTTCTCTTTACTTTCAATGATAAGCTCCAGGTTATGGAGTTTAAGCACATAACTTACAATAGCCAGGCCCAGACCCATGGAGTTGTCCCAGGTGTTCTTCTGTACCCGGTAAAACTTCGAAGTGATTTTGTCGATCTCTTTTTTGGCGATTCCCATTCCCTTGTCAAGAACCATAAACTTGTTGTCAATGATGGAAACGGTAACATCCTCTTGGGAATACTTCATGGCATTGTCGATGAGATTAATGATGACGGTTTCCATCATCGTCCTGTCTGCATTGACCGGATAGCTTTCTCCCGAGAAGTTGATCTGCCTGTCCTTATATTTTTTGCTCAGGTTCATGATGATGTCC
>JBFFSC010000177.1:0-4049 GCA_041572615.1 Sulfurimonadaceae bacterium | reverse complement strand
TTTTATGCTTGGTGGAAGCATAAAAAACAACTGCAGGAAAAAATAATCTTTAGCTGTGGCTAATTTGATATAATGCGTGCATTGATTAATATAAGGATAGTAATGCAGTGGCTGGAGAAAAAAGGTATTGACCCTCAGCGAATAACAACCGGTTTGGCTCTTTTAGCGGCGATCGTCATCATCGGTCTGATCGACAACTTCTTTGTGATGTGGCTGGTCTTTGGCGGGCTTTATCTGCTTGCATTTTATGAGGCGAATAAACTTTTTGGTATTGAGAACAACACCTTGTATGCGTATGCTGCCATCCTCTGGATAGTCGCGGCTTTTTATCCTTATCCGGATGACCTCTTCTTTATAGCAGCGGTTATCTTCGCCTCGGTACTTGCCTATACCCAGGAGCTGAAGTTTAAATATTTCTATCCTTTTATCTACCCGACGGCAGGATTTTTGTTCATGCTTACACTTTACAGCGAGTATGGCGTTGTCGCCCTGTTCTGGCTGTTGGTCGTCGTTGCCGGGACAGATGTCGGTGCCTACTTCGTCGGTAAAAGCATCGGTAAGACAAAGTTTTGTGAGACCTCACCGAACAAGACCATGGAAGGCGTTGTCGGCGGTGTCGTTATCGCTACCGTATTGGGATTCTTTGTAGGTATCGGCTTCGTTGATGTCGACAAGGCTGTCGTCGTTTCACTTCTTTCGGCGATTGCTGCAGTCTTTGGCGACCTTTTTGAGTCTTATCTCAAGCGTAAAGCCAATGTCAAAGACAGTGGTGATATTCTTCCGGGGCACGGCGGAGTACTTGACCGTGTAGACGGTTATCTCTTTGCTGCCATTATTATGCTGGTTCTGTTACGGGGACTTGTCTAGTTGAAAGCATTGTAATGGTTTTACTTGGATCAACAGGATCAATAGGTGAAAATACCCTTGAGATCGCCAGACAGTTCGATCTCAATATCGACGTCCTTGTCGCCGGTAGAAGCATCGATCTTTTAAACGCCCAGATAGCAGAGTTCTCTCCCCGTGTTGTCGTGGTCGGTTATCAAGACGATGTCCACAAGATAGAGCACCCCTATGTCCTTTTTGGTGAAGAGGGGATATTGGAAGCAATCGAGAGCTCTGATGCGACACTGGTCATCAATGCCCTTGTCGGATTTTTGGGCCTTCGTCCTACTCTAAAGGCGATAGAGTGCGGTAAAAGAGTCGCTCTGGCCAATAAAGAATCCCTGGTCGCTGCAGGAGCCTTTATTGATACGTCGAAGATTCAGCCTATTGATTCCGAGCATTTTGGGTTGTGGTATCTTTTAAACGATAACAGGCCTGTCGAGAAGATGATCATCACTGCCAGTGGCGGAGCATTTCGGGATTGGGAGCTGAAGAAGCTTCATAATGCAACGTTAAAAGACGCGTTGAAACACCCCAACTGGTCTATGGGACAAAAGATCACTATCGATTCAGCCTCGATGGTGAACAAGACTTTTGAGCTCCTTGAAGCCCGCTGGCTTTTTGGCGAGGGAGAATATGACGCTGTCATCGAGACGAAATCACTTATCCATGCATTGATCGATTTTAAAGACGGATCGACGACCGCACATTTTGCACATGCGGACATGAAACTTCCTATCTCCTATGCCTTAATGCAAAAGGTCGAAAAACAGATCCTCAAGCCAGTGAACCTTATTGAGGTGGGCTCTTTGGAGTTTAGAGAGATCACAGCAGAACGTTATCCTGTCTGGGAGATTAAAGATGATCTTCTTAAAAACCCGAAGCGTGGTGTTGTCGTCAATGCGGCGAATGAAACTGCGATGGAGCTGTTTATACAAGAGAAGATCAGTTTTTTGGATATTTCCAAAAAGATTATCAATGCATATTTACATTTTGACAGAGAAGCACAAAGTCTTGATGAGGTCTTTGCTCTTGATCAGGAAGTGCGTAGCTATGTCAAAACAGGGGCTTTGTGATGGAGACGAAGTCTATCGTTTCTATTGCTGTTTTCATTGCTTTTGTCTGGTTGTATAATCAATACAGACAACGGTTGAATAGGGCTTATATTGACGAATACAAGTTTCATGCTGCTCTTATGGCAAAGTTTAAAAAATCACGACCGGAATTGAGTGCGGACAAAGTCGGCGTTATCTCCTTGGCATTAAAGGACTATTTCAAAATATGCCTGATGGCTCAAAAGGAGTTCGTCTCCATGCCCTCACAGATAGTCGATGAACTATGGCATGAGTTCATACTCTTTACACGACACTATGAGACCTTTTGCAAGAAGGCATTTGGTGCTTACCTCCATCATACTCCTGCCGAGGCATTGACACAGTCAAAGACCGCATCAGACGGCTTGAAAAGAGCGTGGATGTATGCCTGCAAACTCGAGGGGATAAACCCTAAGAAACCGGAAAGATTACCGCGCTTGTTCGCACTGGACGCTTTATATAACATCGAAAGCGGGTTTTATTATGAGAAGGATTGTAAAAACAGCAATGGGGCCGGTTATTGTGCTTCGGATATCGGGTGTTCTGGAAATGCCGGTTGCGGCGGAAGCTCAGATACGCTCAGTAGTTGCGGTTCAAGCTGCGGAAGCAGTTGTGGAGGTGATTAGATGAAAGACAAGGTCTTGATTTTACACGGCTGGGGAGGCAGTGATTTTCCCCACTGGCAGTCCTGGTTGGCGGGCGAGATCGCGAAAGACTACGGTAAAGTCTATTTTCCGCTTCTGGACAATCCGCATTTTCCAACCAAGAACAGGTGGATGACACAGGTCAGAGAGATATTGGCTGAGTTCAAGCCGGATGTGGTGATTTGTCATTCCATGGCAAATAGTCTATGGTTTCATCTGTGCGAAGAAGAAGGAATGGAGACGGTTAAACGGCTTCTTCTCGTTTCTCCACCGAGGAACGATCTTGACCTGAATACGATTAAGACATTTTATCCAGCCCCAGTGCCTAAAAAACTTTTTGCCAAAGAGGTGATGTTGGTGACATCAACGGATGACCCCTATCTGACACAAGAAGAGGCTAAAGCAATGCAGATAGCACTGAGCGTACCCATGAAAGTCATTGAAAACGGAGGGCATCTGAATGCAGAGAGCAATTATGGCGAATGGCCATGGGTACTGGAATGGGTTAAAAAAGGGTTGAGTATATGATTTTGGCGATTGAAAGCTCCTGCGATGACAGCTCAATTTCAATTACGGAGATAAAGAGCAAACGACTTGTTTATCATAAAAAGATCTCTCAAGAGTTGGAACACTCTGTCTATGGCGGTGTTGTCCCTGAGCTGGCATCTCGTCTTCATGCCGAGGCTTTGCCAAAGATACTTGAAGAGTGTAAACCCTATTTCCATGAATTAAAAGCGATAGCGGTTACCACCGCCCCTGGTCTGAATGTTACCCTGGTCGAGGGTGTGACAATGGCGAAAGCACTCTGTCTGGCTTTGGATCTTCCGCTGATTGCCGTCAATCATCTAAAAGGTCATATCTATTCGCTTTTTATCGAAAAAGAGGCATCTTTTCCTTTGACAGTTCTCTTGGTCTCAGGGGGTCATACCCAGCTTATAGAGGTGAAAAATCTTGAAGAGATGGAGATGGTGGCAACGACGATGGATGACAGTTTTGGAGAGAGTTTTGACAAGGTCTCCAAAATGATGGATCTGGGTTATCCGGGGGGACCAATTATTGAAAAGCTGGCAAAAGAGGGAAATGAGGACAGGTTTCCTATGCCCCTTCCTTTATCCCAATCGCCACTTATTGCCTTCTCCTATTCGGGATTGAAAAACGCAGTACGTCTTGTCACGCTTGAGGCTGAAGAAAAGGACTATCCGGATATCGCAGCTTCCTTTCAAAAAGCAGCAGTAGGGCACCTTCTTCAAAAGCTTAAAAAGTACTTCAAGTCTTCGCCCCCGGAACATTTTGCGATAGTGGGCGGGGCAAGCGCAAACCTTTACCTGCGTAAGAAGATAGAAGAGTTGTTACAACCATTTGATGCGACATTGACCTTGGCAGATCTCCAATACTGTTCCGACAATGCAGCGATGATAGGACGTATCGC
>JBFFSC010000176.1:0-4076 GCA_041572615.1 Sulfurimonadaceae bacterium | reverse complement strand
GAGCCTGTTCTATACCCTTCAACAGACCTTGGACAGAGATGATTGGCATATTACCGACATTGTTCCGACCTATACCAATATTACAGTCTACTTCACTGTCGAGTCCACACTTTTTCATCAGCCTCATGCCCTTGATACAGCCATCGAGAAAGCGCTTAAAGACCCCCTTTCCTTCCACGGCACAACCTATGAGGTCCCTGTTTCATACACAGGTGAGGACCTCTTTTCTCTATCTCAGCAGCTTGGACTTGACACCAAAGAGCTTATCCGACTGCATTCCGATACGCCTTATCCCATTGCCATGCTTGGTTTTCGTCCCTTCTTCCCCTACCTCCTGGGCTTGGATAAAAGACTCCATGCTCCTCGAAAAAAGAGTCCTAGGCTTAGTGTCAAAAAAGGCTCTGTCGCCATTGGCGGGGAACAGACAGGCATATACTCCGAAGAGTCTCCCGGTGGATGGCACATCATTGGATATACTGACTTTGATGATTTCTCTCTTCTTCAGCCGGGAGATACTATAGTCTTTAAACAGAAGGATATAACATGTTAATCAACTGTGATATAGGAGAACGTGGATCTGCCCATGAGATAGACGATCAGCTCATGTCATATATCGATATTGCAAACATTGCCTGTGGAGGGCATGCCGGTACCGTTGAAAGTGTCGCATACTATATTGAACTGGCACAAAAATATAAGGTCAAAGTCACGGCGCATTTAAGTTATCCGGACAAAGAGAATTTTGGCCGCAAGGTCATGGACATTCCAATGGAAAGGCTTCTGGCCTCCCTGACACAACAGCATGAGCTTATTGAACGCCTTCAAACCATCAAGCTCCATGGTGCTTTGTATAATGAGGCCAATGTCAATGTCACGCTGGCTGAGACCCTGGCGGCATGGATGAAAGAACAGGGTATTAAAGAGGTATTGACACCTCACCTTAGCGCCCTGGATCTTGCCTGTCAAAAAGCGGGTATCCAGCCGATTTATGAGGCTTTTCTGGATCGACGTTATATTCTTAAAGATGAAAAGCTGCACCTGGCACCCCGAAGCTCTGCCAATGCACTTATTGAAAACCCCGAGGAGGCGAAAGAACAGTTCTTGTGTCTTCAACAAGGCTATATCCGTATCGAGGATAAGAGACATCTTCTAAAAGCTGAGACCCTCTGTGTTCATTCAGATTCATCGCACGCCCTTGATATCCTGAAAGCACTTTGATATGTTTACTCCGGCTCATAATAGTCTCTGTTTTGATGTCAGCCACCCGCACAGAGGGATGGCCCATCAGGGTATCTCGCCGAAAGGTCCGTCCGACCGGCTCTCCTTTACGACCGGCTTTATTCTTCTGGGCGAGCCCGAGGCTTTCAAAGCCATCGAGATCATCCATTCAAGACATATAGACTTTGATGAGGATTCACTCTTTGTACTTACCGGTGCTTCCTGCCAGTATATGCAACTGCAAAAGACAAAGGGACAAAAGCTGCCTCTCTCTGCAGGGCAAGTCTACAAAGCGGATGCGGGTGACCGTCTCTTGCTTGCTCCCTTTACAAAAGGATCAAAGCTCTATCTCATCGGCATACCTCTCAATGCGAACAACCGTTCAAGAGAAGGTTTGCAACGCGGTCCTTTTCGACAATGGTTCCCTGCCCCATCCGATACAATGCGTTTTTTCAAGGGTCCCGAGTTTGACTATCTCAAGAATGACTTTTTTCAATACAGATGGAAGATATCAAGACATTCAGACCTTATGGGACTCCGGCTTGAGGGTGAAAAACTTCTCAGTGACAAGTTTGACATTATCTCGTCTGCTGTCGATGACGGTTGTGTCCAGCTGAGTCAAAACGGCCCAATTCTGCTTATGCGCCATCGTCAGACAATTGGAGGCTATCCCCGTATTCTTCAGCTCTGCAGCGTTGATATCAATACCCTGGCCCAATACCCGCTTAATGCTGTTTTCAAGCCAGAAGCGATCTCTTTCTCCCAGGCACAAGAGCTGCTGGAAGAAGAGAAAAGAGCTATAGAACACTTCAGACGCTCCTTTATATAAGCATCCTAAAAAACAGATCTTATCTTATGTTCTTCGTACTTGCTGTCCATGCCCTGGCAAAGGCAACAGGACCTACCAGCCAAGGTACAAGAAGAAAGAAGAGAGAAAATAGTTTGCTACAAAGATAGAGACTGCCGAATAGACAACCGCATGGATCGTTGCCAAACCGACACCTCTGGCTCCACCATGCGTAAAATAGCCTATATAGGTACCGATAGCGCTGACAAGAAAGCCAAAGACAGCGGCTTTGATAAGACCGGAGCCGATATCACTGAAATGCCCCAGACGCATGATGGTGTCCTGGTAAGAGTTAGGGTTGACATCAAGTACCAGCGTTGAGATGAAGAAGGCACTCGTAATCGCGACAAAGTCAAAGACAAGCACGAGCATCGGTAAGGAGATCGTCGTTGCAACGATGCGCGGGACGATGAGATATTTTTTTGAATCGACACCCAATGTCTCAATAGCATCGATCTGTTCCGTTACACGCATCGTCCCCAGCTCAGCCGCCATCGCACTGACTGCACGCGATATCAACATCAAAGTCGCAAAGACAGGACCCAGTTCTTTGGTGATGGAGACAAAGATCGTATACCCCATAAAGCTCTCGACACCGAAGTCATGAAAACCGTTGTAAAGCTGAATCGCTTCGACCATCCCAGTAAAAAGCCCGGTGAGCGCGACAACACCTATAGTACCGATTCCGATCAGTTCGATCTGTCTTAACAGGAGCGTCAGACGGGAGAGTGTTGTAAACAGCAGTGGAAAGACACGTACCTGAAAAAGTACAAACGCACCGAGTCCATTCAATAAACGAAAACTGTTGACAAAAGGTGCCCCAATAGCTGCGAAAAAACTTTCAAACATCTACAACTCCGAAAATTACTGCCAAATTGTAACGAAATAATGAAGAATAGTCTCTGAAGGGAGTCTAACACTCTTTACAAATTACTCTGCTTTGCTATAATAAAACAAACTAAATGCGCAGGAGCACTTGAATGGCTGAAGAAGAGACAGAAGAGCAAGGTTCGGAAGAACAAGGTACACAAAAAAAATCAAACCTGATTTTGATTATAATTATTGTCGCACTGGTCTTTGTTTTACTGATTGTCGGTGTTGTTGTCGCGATGCTTGCAGGTGGAGATGATACGTCTTCACAAAGCAGAGACAGTTCTTCTGTCAAAGAGAAGCCTGCACAAGCCATGGAATCAATGGAAGTCGGTCCGATGTTCCCTCTTGACACCTTTACGGTAAATCTGCTGAGTGACAGTGGCCGCCGTTACCTGAAAGTACAGATGAACCTTGAGCTTGATGGTGAAGAACTGGCGGCTGAACTCGAAAGCAAGACAGCCGTTGTCCGTGATGTCGTCATACGTATGCTCTCTTCGAAGACACTCGAAGAGATCTCTACTGCGAAGGGCAAGGACAAACTGAAAGAACAGATCGTCAACCAGCTCAACCTTCGTTTGCGTGATGGCAACGTTAGAAACGTCTACTTCACAGAATTCGTCGTCCAATAGTCTTTGATGATAGGCATAGACCTTATCAAACTTGATCGCATCGAGCACTCGATCGATCGCTTTGGGAAGAAGTTTCTTCTGCGTTTTCTGTCTGAAGAAGAGATTGCCTTGATCAAGAACCCAAAAACGGCAGCCGGATTTTGGGCAGCCAAAGAAGCCTCAGCCAAAGCATTGGGTACCGGCATTGGCCAAGAATGCGGGTTTCACGATATCAAACTCTCTAAAACGCACAAGGGTGCCCCGCAGATAACATTTTCCCAACATCTGCTTGAGACCTATCAGATCACTGACACCTCAATATCTATTACCCACGACGGGGATTATGCCATAGCGGTCGTCGCCCTGGAAAGATCTAGATAGAGTTCTTCTCAACCACCGCCTACAAAATCAAGCAGTTCTACCTTGTCACCGTCATTTAGGGTATGTTTGTCCCAGACATCTTGTTTAACGATGTTCATGTTCACTGCAGCCGCCATTACCTTATCGACAATACCCAACTGTTTCATCAT
>JBFFSC010000175.1:0-4108 GCA_041572615.1 Sulfurimonadaceae bacterium | reverse complement strand
TTTTTAAAGCAAAAGGTGTACCTGAATCATAAAAGTAGAATATGGATGGTGCTTTTATGCTAATATAGTATTATGAAAATTTCCAGAAAAGCAGATCTTAGCAGCCCTATCGTCTACCTTAAGCTCATCAAGAACGACAAGCTTGCCGTGGTCACTCAAGACAACTCCTTTTCTGTTTTAGATATTAAAAGCATGCGCCCTGATGAGGAGTTCGTCTTCAATAGCGCCAATGTCCGCACAGGAAAAAAGAGTGTAGCATTCAGTGCAGATGGCAAGTACCTTGCCTACAGTGAAGTTAACCAGTCTGTCGTCCGCCTGATCGACATCCCATCACGTAAACTTCACCACTCTTTCCCCACCTTAAAAAACCGAATTGAGACACTCTGCTTTGACCCGCATTCCCATTATCTCGTTGCCGGTTCTCTGACCGGAAGAGTCTATTTATGGAATCTTCTTTCTACCGGACAAGTGTCCCGCTTGAGCTCTTTTCCCGAATATACACCACACCTTCTGACAAAACCCAAAACCAACTATGTTTCGGCTGCCTGCTTCAGTCAATCAGGCGACCTGGTCGCAACCACCGGTTATGGCGGGAGTATCGTCGTGACCAACATCTATACCGAAGTCCTGCCCAAACGTATTACACCCAACCATATACGGATCAATGCCCTGAGCTTTGTGCATGAAGATATACTTGCTTCAGGTAATATAGAAGGTGCCGTTGACATCATCGACCTGAATACAGCCCAGATAAAAAAACATTACCAGACGGGGTTGGGAGACATCCATACTATCGCCGTCTCCAGTTCAAAGAACTATCTGCTTGTTGCAGGGCACACTAAAAATGTCTTGTTGATCGATTTAAAAAGAGAAAAGATACGTGAAGCAGCCTATATTTCCCGACCTCAGAAAATAAACCAGTTGAGTATCAGCGAAGATGATGTCTTGTACATTGGGTCCGAAGATGGTTCTATCACGGTGCATGAACTGGCGCCTACAGCTCTTCTAAGCTCCTATATTAATTCTAATGCCTATGACAGGGCCTATGAACTTATCCAGGAGTACCCCTTATTAGAAGATACACCTCTTATACTTGAACTCGAACAGGAGTGGGAAAGCCGTCTTTCGGATGCTCTCATCAAGATTGAACACTCTCAGATCGATAATGCCCTGCTGCTTTTGAAACCCTTTGCGACTGTTCCATCCAAAAAGAACATCTTACAAGATGTCCAAAGCGTCATTCAGAAGTTCCCCGCTTTCAACTCGGCTGTACGAAATGAGAACTACGCCTTGGCCTATAGCATAGCTGAGCAGACACCTCTTTTAAAAAGAAGCCTTCCCTACACACAGATGGAAGCGCACTGGGATGAGTGTTTCCATAAAGCACAGACCTATGTCATCAGCAATCAGAAGAAAGAGCTTATAACGATTCTCGAACCCTTCAGCAGTGTCAATTCAAAACTCTGTTTTATTCAGATCCTTCTGCATCAACCCGAACTCTTTTTACAATTCACACATAACGTCAATACGCATGCCTATGAAAACATCTCTGCCATAATCCATACTTACCCCTGCTTGAAAGAGATACAGAGTTACAAGAATATGCTTCATGCGGCAGAAGACCTCTACAAAAAATCCCGTCAACATATCTTTTCAGCCGCCTTTGACCTGGCTGAGATAGAGCTTGAACAACTCTCCTACATCCCGTCGATGAAACTTCAGACACAAGAGCTTCAACATATTTATTCTCTGGCGATGAGGCTTCAAAACCTTTACGATGAAGGTGATATCCCTTCCTGTTATGCTCTCATTGACAAACATGAAGTAATACAGGGACTTCCCCTTGTCAAAAAACTCGAGGCAGAGTGGAATACCAAGATGAAAATCGCCGAGCAAGAGGCTCAATTGGGCAACATCAAAAAGATCAAGTCCGTACTTGGCACACTTCTAAGGCTTTCAACCCGTTCTCAAAAGATCGGAACTCTTCTTCGTTTAGGCTTTCTCACACAGATAAAATATCTGGTCATCAAGAATCAAACAGCTAATATCCAGCAGGCAATTGAACACTATATCCATATATTCGGCTATGATACAGAACTGAATAACCTGATCTTAAAGATCCGGCAGGATGATATCATCGACATAAGGCTTGAAGAGGAGCAGATGCATCATCGGCCCCGCTCTCGCTGGCTGAATGTCACAGATGGAAACATCCCTAACACGATACTGCAAGGAAATACATGAATAACCCACAACAATATCTTGCCGTGGCAAAGACGGCATTGCTGACACTGATCTTCCTCTTCAGTATAAGTGGCTGCTTTGGTCCTGGTGTGAATAAACCTCTGAAGAACACCTACTGGAGTCTTACAGAACTTAACGGCGACTCTTCTACCAATGTCGCAGACCAGCCGGAAGTACATCTTGTCTTTCATATCAATGACAACACCATGCACGGCAGCGATGGATGCAATCGTATTCAGGGAAGCTACAAAAAGCATGGCGAACGCTTTGTCTTTGAAAGTATCATCTCTACACGTATGTCCTGTTCACAGGGTATGAAACAGGCTGAACTTTTTCTTCAGGCATTACGAAAGACAGACACGCTAAAGATCGAAGAAGATAATCTAATTCTCTATGCTGCCGATATAGAATTAGCCCGTTTTGAAGCCAAAGACGAGTATTAAACTTGGCAAGTATGTTATATTGAGTTATAATACATTAATTACGCTAGCCAAAAGAGGACATCCTATGAAATTACTGCTAACGACACTGTTAAGCCTTATGATGATTACTGCCACCGCCTTCGGTGCAAAACAGCTTGATGAGAAGAATATCACCAAGATGCTTGACAATGTAAAAATATCGAAAGAGCACATGAACATTAAAGCGATGAGGAAACATTTTCTTTCACGCACCTCTGTCAGTATCACCGAACAGGATATCGAGACATCAGACACAAAACGTTTCACCCTCAACGAATACACCCGTTACCTAAAGAAAAAATGGAAAAATGTGAAGTCGAACCTGATAGAGGTACAAGACAGAAAATTCAGTATCGACCCTGACGGAAAGTCTGCCCTTGTCAAGACAACTCTTGTGCAAACACTGGAGATAAACGGGGTAAAGACAGCAACGACTATTTATGAGACCACAGGTATTAAACTGATAAAGGGCAAGGTCTATATCAATTATTACAGTGCCCGTATCATGCTAAACACAGCTTTGCGTGTCAACTGACACGGCATAAGCTTTTCCAAGCTTTTCTTAACTTTCTAAATTCTATAATCAAATATATCAAATTATAAGAACTTTTAATGCAAAACCTTAAAGAACTGATCCCTTTTTCAAAATCACTGACGGCGCTCTATGTCGAAGATGACAATGACATCCGTGATAATTACGCCAAAGTCTTTACCGAAATATTCCAGGCTCTGGATGTTGCTGTGGATGGGCAGGAGGGACTACAAAAGTTTCAAACGGGCAGCTATGACATCATCATCACCGATATCAATATGCCTCGGATGAATGGGATTGAGATGATACGGAAGATCTTTGAGAAAGACGATGAGCAAGTCGTCATTGTCACCTCTGCCCATGACGAAGCCCAATACCTCCTGCAATTAATAGAACTGGGCATTGAAAAGTTTCTTATCAAACCTGTCGACTTCTCGAAAATGATCACTGTCTTGTACCGTACATGTAAAAGGTTGATCGAACAAAGGGAACTCCGTGAATATCAGGGCCGTATCGAAGAGGAAAACCTGCGTACTGCTGCCCTGCTAAAAGAGTTGCAAAACAAAAATGAAGAGCTTGAGAAAGAGATTAAGAAAAAGACCCAAAAAGAGAATGTCAACATGACGCTTGTCGACGGGATAGAAAAGGAAAAAACCTTTACAGAAGAGCAATTGGACTTCTTTTCCCCTAAGGTCGGTGCCATCTCCGCTGCGGAGTTTGTTGCACACTTTACGGGAGATGTAGAGACACTGAACGATAAACTTGAAGCAATCGAGGAGACCCTCGAGTTGAGTATCCATCAGAAACTCTCTTCACCGACACAAGAGAGCGTCGATGAGCTCGCTGAAGCTTTTAAAGATTATGCCACGCT
>JBFFSC010000174.1:0-4144 GCA_041572615.1 Sulfurimonadaceae bacterium | reverse complement strand
AGGCTTTTTACCAAAGCACGTGTTGCATCCGAGTTATATTGCGATACATGCCAACGATAATAAAAATAGAGATAATCGAGCAAAGAGATACTAACAATGATTAAGGACATCGCGATGTGGATCGTCACATCCGGCATCAATATCTGAACAGCAGCGATGGAAAACAGCAGTGTCAAACCGATAATACTCACTGCAGTAATTGAAGCTGCGAATGATTTGAATATCAGGCGAAACAAGACGGCGATGACAGAGAGCGATATGATTGAGAATATCAGATACTCCCACTTGTCATCTTCACTGCTGATCTGTTCAATCTCAAGGTCAAACTGCTTCTTTAGATCACTAACGTCAAAACTCTCTTTCGTAAATACATAAAGAATAAAGTTCTTTCGCTCTACATCGACAAAACTGGCATACAGGTTGGCAAAACTCTCAATAAAGGTACCAAGCTCTTCATCACTCAAGGCATCTGTCTCAATGACTTTGAGCAGCTGGGAGTCCTTTTCCGCCTTATCGTTGTAAAAATGTTTTTGCGATAACAGTGAAGAGACATGCGACACATCGTTGATACCGCGAAGCTTGTTTTCAAGCTCCTTGAACCGCTGTATCGCAGCTGCATCAAAACTTGAGGTATGCAGGCTTATCTTGGTAACATGCTGAGATTCCAGTTCTTTGCTTTGTGTACGCTTGAGTTCCAAAGAGTCCTGCAGCCATACACGTTCATCCGAACTAAAAAGATTTGGATTGATAAAAATAAAAGCAAAGATAGCAAGGATTGCACAGAAAACTATAATATAGGTTCGTTTACTTATCAGAAAGTTTATATATTTCCCAACAGCGGGTGTATCATAATACATTACTTCTCTCCTTTGTTGGGTTTAACGACAAACAGATAAGGCCGTTTATAAATATCAAGCTTCTGTGCCACTTTGGAGATATCATTCATCTTTGCTATAACCTTTGAAGAAAGTTTTTTTATACGTTTGATCTCATGTTTTTTTACCATAACCTCTATCATCAAGTCCAAGGGGTTCTTGTCTGTATAGATCGTTCCTATCAGCTCCTTCGTATGAAAACGTGTAAGTTCATAATAAAAGAAATGGTAGGTATAACTCTTTTGCATTTTTTTATTTTCCAGGATCATCTCGACAAACTCACGGGAACGCGGGCAGACCGGGTCAATAAAGGCATACATATGTATTGGACCGTTACCGATGACGATTGCGTAATGGTCAATGCTTTGTAAAAGAGGCAAGGCAACAGAGAGCGGTGCTTTTTTCTTACTGATCAGGGGTTCGTTGGCAGTTAAAGAGTTTAGCAGCAAAACAAAAAAAATAATAAATAGAAATTTAATCTTTGTCATAGTGATATACTATCATGATTTCAGGCTTTTTTCTAAAAAAAGTGCCTGACTTTTAAGCAAAAACTGTTTGATTCTATTTATTATTATGTTTATGCCAAAAGCATAAAACGTTTATATTACGAATCTATTACTTTCCGGCAAAAGGCAGTAATGCAGAGCCCCATGTCAACCCGCCACCAAAAGCATCAAGTAACATCAGGTCACCTGCCTTAAGGTTTCCTTCTTCATAAAGGTCATTGATTGCCATTGGGATCGATGCCCCGGAAGTATTCCCATATTTATGAACGGTCAGAACGACTTGTTCTGGTTCAAGTTTAAGTGCATCACCCACGGCTTTGATAATACGATAGTTTGCCTGGTGAGGAATAAAATGTGTGATTTCACCCACAGCTACATCATTATTCTGAAGGATATCAACAACATCATTAGTCAAAGTACGAACAGCGATCTTGAACGTCTCGTTCCCCTTCATCTGGATAAAAGAAGCTTCTGCTTTCAGTTCCGCCTGATGAGGGTTTCCTGTCCCGCCGTCCGGCGTCATCAAGAAATCACCCAGGCTCCCGTCAGAAGCTGTATGCAAATCAACGATTGCATTTTCTTTTTCTTCTGTGGCAGAGATGACTGCTGCACCTGCGCCATCACCGAATAAGATACATGTACCACGGTCATTGTAATCAGTGATCGCTGACATCTTCTCGGCACCAATGATCAGGACATTCTTCTTCATTCCCGATTCAATAAAAGCCTTAGCAACAGAAAGGACGTAGATAAAGCCTGTACATGCCGCAGAGATATCAAAAGCTGTGATCTTGCCAAGTCCCATCTTGTTGGCGACAACAGTCGCAGTCGAAGGCATATTAAAATAATCAGGAGAGATCGTCGCAACGACGATCATATCGATATCAGACTTTTTAAGACCAGAACGCTCTATTGCTTTCTCTGCTGCCTTGACCGCCATATCGGATGTTGTCTCATCTTCAGCTGCAATTCGGCGTTCTTTGATCCCTGTACGTTTTGTAATCCACTCATCCGTTGTATCGACCATTTTAGTCAGGTCTTCATTGGTCAATACTTTTTCCGGCACATAAGCACCGATCGAGCGGAATGCTGCGTACATTTTAGTCCTTTTGGTTCAGTTTTTCCAAGCGCGCTTCAATGTGTTCATTAACACCGGTGTCGATATAGCGAATTGCTTGAAAAATTGCATTTTTGATCGCTTTAGGGTTTGATTTCCCGTGCGATACAATGGCACACCCTTTAATGCCGATAAGCGGAGCACCACCGATTTCAGCATAATCGATCTCTTTTTTAAGAAGCTTGAATACCCGTTTCATCAACAGTGCTCCCGTGATCGCAATTGGTGATTTTCGGATATAGTCTTTGATAAAGAAAGAGATCGTGCTTGCGACCCCTTCAGATGTTTTAAGCACAAGGTTACCGATAAAACCGTCACATACAACGACGTCTGTCGAGCCATTGAAGATATCAGCACCCTCAACATTCCCTTTAAAACCTTCAAAGCCTTTAAGAAGCTTGAAAGCCTCCTTTGTCACTTCGTTACCTTTGCTCTCTTCCTCACCGTTGGCAAGAAGACCGATACTCGGCTCGGCAATACGTAACATATCATGGGCATAATAAGCACCCATAACAGCGAACTCACGAAGATGTTCGGCTTTACAGTCAACATTCGCACCTACATCAAGCAATACCGTACGGGTGTCTGACTTTGCCGGCATTAGTGTAACCAGTGCCGGTCTGGAGACACCTTTAAGGCGTCCGAGGCGCAGTGTAGCCAAAGTCATTGTCGCACCGGAGTGCCCTGCCGACACTACACCGTCAGCTTCCTTGGAACGTACAAGGTCCACCGCTTTGAATATTGAGCTCTCTTTGCGCTTTAACGCATCTGTCGCAGCATCACTCATGTTAATAACATCAGATGCTTCTACGATAGAAATCTTATCTTTATAGCCTTTTGGTAATAAAGATAAAATCTCATCTTTGTTTCCAACAAGAATAGCTTCAAACTTCTTTTCTTTGAGTGCTTGAATAGTCCCTTTAACAATTGGTTCGGGACCAAAGTCCCCACCCATTGCATCAATAGCAATTTTTACCATTAATTATTTATACTCACCTGTTGTAGGGTTAACATGGTGTGGAAGCTTCCACGTTCCATCTTTATCTTTAACTGGACGAGCCAATGCGATTTTATAGTGTGTACGACGTTTTGCGCCACGAGTCTTAGAGACTCTTCTCTTAGGTACTGCCATGGTGTTTTCTCCTTATTTTAGTTTTGACAATTTTCGCAGCAAAAATAACTGCTTTTATATAGTTCAATCTCAGAATCTAAAACTTCGTCTAGATCTATTATTGAATTTTCTATCTCAACAACGTCATAATCATGTTCGTTATCGTCTTTATAAATCCCATCTGAAAGATAGAACTTTACGCTTTCATCAAGAGTATTTGCAAACTCTTCAGCGCAAATATCACAGGGAATAGATAACTCTCCTGTAATTTTGGCCTCTAATTCTATCAAAGAACGACTGAATTTCTTCAAAGTCCCAGAAAAATTTAGTTTCTCCTTCGAAATTTCAAAAGGAATGGCCTGAGAACCGACCTTGTTAAAGCCGATTTTCATGAATTATACGATTTCTCTATCTGAGAAAAAGAATTTGATTTCGTTTGCTGCATTTTCTAAAGAGTCAGATCCGTGAACAGCATTTGCATCAATACTATCAGCAAAATCAGCACGGATTGTACCCGGCTCAGCTTCTTGAGGGT
>JBFFSC010000173.1:0-4144 GCA_041572615.1 Sulfurimonadaceae bacterium | reverse complement strand
GGTATCGTTATCGGTGGTGGAGCTGCACTGATCAAAGCAAGCCAGGCTGTCAAACTTGATCTTAAAGATGATGAAGCGGTAGGTGCAGAGATCATCTTAAGAGCAGTCTATGCACCAATGGGTATGCCTCACTGCCTCGAAGATCTGCTCTTCTTTGAGTATGAGTGTGTGCGATTTGGCAATAAACTCAGCATCTTTATAGAGCGCTTGAAGCTGCTTAAGCATTGTCCAGTCTGCCTGTGAATGATTTTTTTCTCTCTTGTGAGAGTGTGTCGTTTTGCAGCTCTTTTTGGATCATCATCAAAGCATCCAGTACCGATTCCGGTCTTGGGGGACAGCCTGCGACATAGACATCGACCGGGATGATCTCATCTATGCCTTGAAGGGTAGTGTAATTGTCATAAAATCCGCCCGAACAGGCACAGGCTCCCATAGAGATGACCCATTTGGGTTCAGGCATCTGATCATAGATCTGCTTCAAGATGGGGGCCTGTTTGTAAGAGATGGTGCCGGCGACGATCAGAAGATCAGCCTGTCGGGGTGAAAAACGCACGACTTCTGCACCAAAGCGGGAGATATCATGGCGGCTGGCCGCCGTACTCATAAACTCTATCGCGCAGCAGGCCGTACCAAAGACAAAGGGCCACAAAGAGGACTCGCGCGCCCAATTGACCATGTGGTCAACGCGCGTCGTGACAACGCTGTCGCCAAGGATGTCTAGTCCCATTTGAGCGCTCCTTTTTTATAGATATAAAGCAACCCGGCAAGCAGGAGTCCCATAAAGGTGAACATCTCGATCAGACCGAAAAGACCGAGTTCTCGAAGCGTGACGGCCCAGGGGAACATAAAAAGCGTCTCGACATCAAAAAGGATGAAGATGATAGCGACAAGATAATATTTCACATTGAAACGTTCAAAACTGTCTTTGACCGTCAAGCGTATTCCGCTTTCATAGACTTCGTTCTTGGCGGTGCCTTCACCTTTCTGTCGGCCCAGGTGATGGGTCATATGAATGATAAAAGGGATGAATACAAGCAGAAAAAAGACAATCCCGGAAGCTAAGGCTAATTCTGTTGACATGAGCACCTATTCATTAAAATTATATACCCATATCCTAGTGCTTATAATGTTAATGTTTGTTTAAATGGGTTTGTGATTTTTTTAAAGAGAGAAGTTACTGTTAGCGATTGAGTAGCTAGGGAAGATAGATCTTGTCCAGCATCTCCTGATATTCACTTTCTGCGTTGCTTTCAAGGGTGATCCCGCCGCCGCTTTTATAGACAAGCCCCTTGGGTGTATTCTCTATAAAACGGATCATGACGGCAGAATCGAACGTTTCTCCGTCATAATAGCCAAATACACCCGAGAAATAACCGCGTTTATAGTTCTCCACTGCTTTGATGATCTCAATTGTGCTTCTTTTGGGCGTACCGCTTATACTGCCTGCGGGAAGAAGGGTTTTCAGGATACTGCCGAGGTTCTCTTCCCAGTCATCCTCAAGTCTGCCTTCTATCTCGGAGCTGACCTGAAGCAGTTCTTTCTCGCCGGCTCTGATCTTGTCGATATAGCGGAACCTGTTGACCTTGACCTCTGTGGCTACCATGGAGAGGTCGTTGCGCAAGAGGTCAACCACCATGATATGTTCCGCCATCTCTTTGGTGTCAGACATGATCTTGCTCTCGGCTTCATCAATAGAAGCATCGATGGTGCCTTTCATCGGATAGGTATAGATACGGCACTCTTTGATCTGTATGAAACGCTCCGGTGAGAAGCAGACAAACTCATCTTTGATACGGAGCTTAAAAGGGGCATTGGCACATGCAAAGATCCCATGCAGACTAAGTGATGTTGTGATAGGTGTTTCGCAGGTATAGTTCAGAAGATAGGTCTCTCCAGATTTTATCTTTTCTACGATCCTATCGAAGCTTTTTTTGTAATATTTGAAATCCAATGGGAATTTTTGCAGGCTGTGTTCATGGGGGGTATATATCTGATCTCTGAAGTGAAATTCAATGTCTGCATGGTCGAGTTCATCAAGCGTGTAGACATGGGTCTGTGTCGCATCAAAATTGGTATAAAAGAGAAAAGGGGTTTTGCTTCGAGCAAGAGTGCTTAGACGTTCCATTATCCTAAGGTAAGTTTCTTTAAGACTGCCATACGGACAAAGACGCCGTTCTCGACCTGCTGAAGGACCTTGCAGCGTTTATCGGCAAGCATGGCATCATCGATATCTATATTTCTATGAACCGGCCCCGGATGCAGAAGAATGATGTCCCGCTCGCCTATGAGCTCTTGCGTTATGCAGAAGTCGCTTGCATAGTCTTTTAAAGAGGCATAGGTAGGATGCTCATGTCGTTCAGTCTGGGTCCGAAGGCTCATGATCACGTCGACTTCATCAATGATCTCTTCAAGCTTATGGGTATGGCGAAGGGAGGTCGGCGGAAGGAAGTGCGGAGGGGTGACAAGGATGATTTTCATACCTGCGCGTCTGAGCAGCTCTATATTACTGTTGGCAACACGGGAGTTCTTGATATCGCCGACAATGGCGATCTTCTTCCCTTCGACATCTCCAAAATGCTCCTGCATGGTAAAAAGGTCGAGCAGGGCTTGTGTTGGATGGGCATGGGCACCGTCTCCGGCATTGATGATGGCCGCTTTGGTGTGTTCAGAAAGTATTTTTGGCACACCGGAGTTCGCATGACGGACGATGATGGCATTGGGTCCCATAGCGTCAAGGTTCATCGCAGTATCGGTGAGTGTCTCGCCTTTGGTCGTCGAGCTTTTGGCAACGTCAAGGTGCACCATTTGCGCACCTAAGCGTTTTGCTGCGATCTCAAAAGAAGAACGGGTCCGTGTGGAGTTTTCGAAAAAGAGGGTTACAATGATCTTGTCTTGGAGCAGGGGAACAATATGTCCCTGTTTGAAACGCTTGGCATCGGCATAAAGTTCTTGAATCTCTTCAAGACTAAAGTCACTGGTTTTAATTAGATGCTGCATTTATTCCCTTTTTTGGCTTTGGCTTATTATTGCAATTATAGCTTATTTGCAATTTCTTTGATATTTTCTTGTAAAGTAAGAAAATCATTACGGTAAAACGGTGCGCTCACTTCAGCAAAGCTATCTTTGTCTTCAAAGAGATTGATGGCCCATACGTACGGTATTTTCTTGTCTTCAAGCAGATAGCGGCTCAAGAGTGTGTCGTTGATGGAACCGAGTCGGCTGGGACAAACGAGTAGGGTTGAAGCGTTGAAGATAGAGATAAAGTCCACCATAAAAAGACCCTCTTCGACAGGTACGAGCAGACCGCCCGCTCCTTCGATAAGGACGACATCACAATATTTTTCGATCTCCTGGAGTTTATGCTCTAAAAAATTTATGTTTATCGTATGCTCATTCTTGGCGACCATTGGTGCGGCCGGTAGTTTGAACTGATAAGGGACGATAGTCTTTAGGCTCAGACAACGCAGCTCGGGGTTGAGTTTGCAAGCGATATCAAAAAGCTTCTTGTTTACTTCGATAATCGTTGTGTTCTCGCTTGCATTCTGAAATGTCATTCGTTCGATCGAAATTCGTTCCGCTTTATCGGGGAGCCGTTTATGAGCCTTAATAAAGTTCTTTAAGGGCGTGTCCCCTTTGGTCAGGTCCGTATGTGGCTGCTCTGGGCTGTTCGACGTGATTACCGCTGTTTTACCGTCGCTTTTGATGATGGGGATGATGTGTTGAAGCGCCCTTAAGTCTTTCCAAGACCAACGTGTGGAAAACAAAATCACATCGGCATCCTGGTACATTGTTTCCAGTACGGCTCTTGTCCAAAACTCCTCCCCCTCGCAGGTATTTGACATTGTGATCAGAAAACCAAGGAAACAGCGGACCTGGTATTGCGGACTCGTCCAGAGGTTCGACTCCGGGTGGTGGATGATGACTACTTCCAACTCATCAAACAGATGCGCATTTTGCCTCAAGGCATTATGGGTGTCGGTACCGTGCGAGTTCCCAATGATCAAGACATTGGTTCTGTCTAGATCGGTGAACGCGTTTGTCTGAACGTCTTTGTTGGCGAACCAATTATGCAAGTACCCCGTGTAGTCAGTCATCAATATGGGTTCATCGATCGCGTGATCCTCGATGTCTTGATAGTCAAAAT
>JBFFSC010000172.1:0-4149 GCA_041572615.1 Sulfurimonadaceae bacterium | reverse complement strand
TCGTCACAGGCTTGACGACTTTTTTCGGCTCCTCTTTTACAGGTGTCTCATATTTTGCAGGCACGACAACAGTAGTGGGCTCTTCGATGATTTCATCGGGACCGCCGATAAACTCACTCTCAGCTTCTGTACTTTGGCTCTGTTCTTTGATCTTTTTTGCAACACTGTCCAAACTCTCTTCTTCTGAAAGCCCCTCATCAATAGCAACCGGCTCAAAAAGAGGGTCTTCCTCAAGTGCGGAGTTGGCAAGTGTCTCTTTAGGCGGTTCAATCGGCTGTGGAAGGTTTGCTGTTCCACCCGAATTAATGCTGCTCATGATGACAACCACAATGATCAAAAGTATGGCTAGTGAAGCAACAGCCAGCATGATCTTCTTCATACCGTTATTGCCACCACTGCGGTTTAAGATAATGTCATTTAATTCGTTTTTTTCTTCCATTGAAACATCCTTGAATACGAGTTACAAAATATAAAAGCAAGATTTGTGCCTGAATTATAATTGTTATTATACATAGTTTATGGGAAAAACGTGAATGAATGGTGTCTAAACTTTGTCATTCTTATTAATTAGACCGCTTTGATACGAAGAGAACTACTTTCATATGCAGTCATTTATCCTGCATATGAAAAAGTAGGCTTGCTGATGATTCTTTGTGTCAAAGAAAGCGGGTATTCTCTTGCCTCGCAGAGTGAACGGGCATAGGTGTTGATCTCTGACTCATCCACTTCAGCATGGGTAGGGAAATCTCTTTTCCCGTACAGGCTGTTGTCGACATAGGACAAGGTTATCAGCTGTTTTGTAATAGCATCGGCCATGCTCAACACGGAAGAGGCTTTAACGATCTCGCAGCGGGCATAATTGTCTGCTTCGAATGAGACGTCAGCCGCCCGTAGGCTCGCATCGACTCCGGGAATCTGCTGGGCACCATAGAGCGGTTTCGAGACCACTTTTGCATTCTTAAACGAAGGGATATATTGTGCCAGGTGCTCGATAGCAAGTTGTGAACGCTCCTGGGCATCATTCTTATTCCATCCCTTGTCTATCTTTTCCAAAAACTTTGACTGAAGCTGGGGTTGGGCGCTGTGTGAAGTGTTTTTGACCAGGCCTTCTTCGAACAGAGTGATCGATTTCGTCATACCGTGAAGCTGAAAATGCCCGTCCGGGTAGGGTGTGAACTGGGCCATCCCTTTCGGGGTACCACGCTCTCCATAAAAGACGATCTCCGGCCAGATGTTTGAAGACTCTTCCCACTGGCTGACATAGGCTGCCTTGAACTCTACGAGGCGTTCGCGTTTGAAGCCAAGCATGTCATCTAGTCTGCCTGTTCTAAAACCGGCTGCATTGATCAAAAAGTCGAAGCTTTCTTCATGTCGTCTTCCATTGTGCGTATACTCCAAAAGCCAGGAGTTGTCGCTGTCACTTTTGGAGATGTTGGTGACTTCATGGTTCAAGAGTACCTGACAGTTCTCTTTTGCATCGAGTCTTAGTTTTGCAGACGAAGCGAGTCGAAAGAGGTTGAGACCGTATTCCTGTACGAGTATAAGAGGAAACTGCACCTTGTCATAATCGATCTTTTTGGCCACAGGTATCATCCAGTCGTCCATCGTTGAAGGTTGTTTAGGGGTAGGCAGATTTTTTAGGGACTCAAGGTGATGGCGCTCATACAGCCTGAAGTAATCAGAACTCTCTGCCAAGACTTGATTTCGGGGGTCCTGTTTTATCAATGCGGCATATTCACTCCGCAGCATCTTCAAACGGGGATAAAGATCTTCAGGTCTTCCCTTGTCATCTTCGGGTACGGCGATGACGGTAGGTCGGTAGTCAACAGCATCGGGGTAAAAACGGACCAGATCAATCGATTCCCGAAGAAGTGTCACGCATTGTTGATCCGATATCTCCCGGTAGAGGTTGCCGCCAGCATGCAGATGACAGATAGGCGGCCCACTGACCAGGCTTGGACCTTTTTCAAAAAGGGAGACATCAAGACCCAGTTCACTGAGGTAGAGAGCAATCGTTGAGCCTGCAATCCCGCCGCCGACTACAGCGATCCTTGCCGCGGGTGAAGGTTTGTGTGACATTAGATGTTCGCTTCTTCGATCAGTGTCATGATTTCAGAAAAGTCATCGACGACGCTGTCGGGTTCATACAGACTGATATGCTCACCATAGTTATAGCCATAGCTTACACCAATACTGTGCATATTGGCAGCATTGGCAGCTACGATGTCGTTTTTTGAATCGCCTACCATAATACAGTCGGAGACATCTACGTCGAGATGTTCACACACATGGAGCAGGGGCAAAGGGTCAGGCTTGCGTTTGGAGAGTGTATCGCCACCAATGTAATATTCAAAAAGATCTGACATCTCAAGACCTTCAAGAAGAGGTTGTACGAAGTCATACGGTTTGTTGGTGACCAGTGCCAATCGATACTCTTTTGATTTAAGGTCTTTGAGTGTCGTGACGACATTGGGGTAGGTAACAGTGTCGACACAGAGGTTCTGTGCATAGAACGTCAAGAAGGTATCCAGCGCCTTGGAGAAGAGTTCCGGATCTATAGAGTCATCAATGGTGCTACTTCCCGAAAGTGCACGCTTAACAAGTGTCTGTGCCCCATTACCGACCCATGAACGAATCGTTTCATGTGTGAATGTGTCACGCTCAAGAGATACAAGCATGTGATTGACAGCCAAGGCCAGATCGGGTGCACTGTCAACAAGGGTCCCGTCCAGGTCAAATAAGATCGCTTTTTTATCGCTAAATTTCAAGGTTTAATCCGCCATATTAGATATTGAAATAATAATTATTTGTGGAACTATAGCGTTTTTATCTAAAAGAAAATTTTGTTGAAAGATTGGGTGTAAAATTTAAAAGTGTTCTAAATTCAAAAGTTAAATGGCATCAATAAGAAAAGGCAGCTGATTACTGTTCGTTGTGAGTCATCTTCTGGTAGATGCCTAAGCCGATAACAAACATCACCGCGGTTAAGAGTAAAAATGTTGGATATATCAATAAGCTGATGTCCTTTTTTGCGGCAGAAAATACGAATACCAAAGCCTCAAGTGAGACAGCAATAATAATTATAATAAGAAACTTGATTAAAGTTGTTCTTTGTTTTTGACTTGTCTCTTCACTTGGGACCCTAAAAACTTCTTCTTCCATTAAAAATCTAGATACATCAAAAACTGCCGTTCCAATGACAATCAGGCCGACTGCATCAAGGAGAGCTTTTGTAAGGAGCATTTGCTCATCTATAGACAACCAGATGTTATAGACGGCAGAACCGATCATAGTAAGGCTGATAAGGCCCAATGCTAAGCTGATAAGTGCATATACGGTTCGACTGACTTTTTCAGTCACAGATTTTGAGGTATTCATAAAGAGTCCTTGATTTTAATTCGCACTATAAAGTATAACTCAAATATATTTTTTGAAGTAGCAATGTAAATTTGCATCGGAGTTTACATATGCTTTGACCAACTTGCTCCACGCTCTTTGGCATAGACTTCCTGGGGGATATTCAGGATGTTATATTCAGGTGGAAGGTCCTGCGTCGGAAATATTCGCCACTGTTTTGGCATTTTTGCCGCCAGTTTCATAGAGAGCATCTTGCCTAACTGGTAAGCCTCTTGCAGGGTGGTGTGCCCTTTATGGATATAGAGGTGAAGATGGCCCGGAGTCTTGGTCTCGAAAGCTGTGAAGTTGATGTAGCCTTCTTCACGAAGAAGAAGCTGGGCACGATGGTAAAAACGTTCGGGATCACGCCCGTTGTAGTCGATGACGATGTTCTCGACCTTGTCATGTTTGTTGATGAGTGAATGGGCTACCGTGATCTCCCCTTTGAGGTGTTGGTTGATCACCTGTTGGTTAAGCGGCTTGTCGACCCTTTCATATTTGTTGTAAAAGGTCCGCCCTTTATATGACAGTTTATCCACAACAGAATCCGATTTTATCCAATAGTGATCGGATACCATCTTGATTAGTTTTAAATCCATCGCTGTCATAAATGGCCCCCTGAAAGTTTATTAATACGTCGGTTGTGTATATATAATAAACTGTTTTGCCAGTTCTGTCAACTCTTGTTTGACTTTTGCCTGGACTTCTGTGTTGTTGACATCATCCAAGACATCTGCAATACGGTTCGCGATG
>JBFFSC010000171.1:0-4154 GCA_041572615.1 Sulfurimonadaceae bacterium | reverse complement strand
TTTAGTTATCATATATCATCCTTTCTTATATTATTATAGTCAAAAAACATAATTACTCTTTTAATATAGTGATTAATTTATGCCCATTTCAGCCACATCACCGAGTATGGTGCCAAAGCAATATTTCCATCATGCCCTATCACAACTTCATCGATAAGCTCATCGACCCTTTCAGGTACAAATTCCGGAAGCGGACATGTAACATGGGCATCACTGAAGTTATGCAGGGCAAGGATAGATTCCTCTTCTACAAACTTGTAGACGCTAAAGACACTCTCATGCAGCTCAGGGAACTCAAACCTTACAAAGGGATCGAAGGCTTTATGCGTCGTACGTATCTTGATAAGGTGGCTGTATTCATGAAAAACCTCTTCCCTGAGACTCCCCTTCTCGCTTAGCTCCTCATGCAGACGGTCGATATTGAGCTTTTCCCTGTTGATTGTACGATTGACACAGGTAAGCTTGACTCCTTCGTGATAGTTGCGTGAACCTACAAGCGAATGGAAATAGATCCCCGGGACTCCCGGCATCGCTAGTGTCGCTGCCTGTGTAAGCAGCATACGCTTCTTGTGAAGATTGTCAGAGTCAGACGATGAACTCAACATGTCAATATAACTGCAATTAAGCTCATAGGGTTTCTCCCCTTCAGGCGTATTTCTGTAAGAGACAAGGCCGCCGTTTGACTGCACATGCTTTACCATATCACCTATCTCTTTCTCATCGAGTATGTCACTTACCGGACGTAACCCACAGCCGTCATGGCTGGCGGTAAAATTAAAGAAACAAACCTTGTCACTTGGCAATTCAAGGCTTTGTGCCCACTTGGTAAGCTTTTGCGTATTATGGGTAAGGACGGAATGCACCAGCAAAGGCGGAAGAGCAAAATTATAGACCATCTGCGCTTCATCATTACCGCTTCCAAAATAGGAGATATTTTCATTATGAGGTACATTGGTCTCCGTGATGATGATCACCTCAGGTGCCAGTTCATGCAGGACTTCACGCATTAACTGTATCAATTCATGGGTCTTGGGAAGGTGAACACAGTCCGTCCCTATCTCTTTCCAGATGAATGCGATCGCATCAAGTCTGATCAGTGTCGCACCCATCTCTATATAATAAAACAGGGCATCAAGCACGGCAAGCAGGACTTTATAGTTGGCATAGTTCAGATCGACCTGATCGCGGCTGAACGTTGTCCAGACATATCGAGTATTCCCCTGAGCATCCTCATAATCATGTAACAAAGGGGTTGCTCTGGGACGGACTACCTTGGACAGGTCCGTCGAAGGGTCAAGCTCCGTAAAGTACGCTTGATACTCCTCATCCCCGGCCAGAAATGCCTTGAACCAGTCAGAGAACTGGGAGATATGGTTGATCACTCCATCTACCATCAGCCTGTATTTACCGCTGATATGCTCAATCTCTTTCCATGAACCCAGCTTGGGATCGACCTCTGAATAGTTGACAACGGAAAAGCCGTCATCCGAGGAGTAAGGATAAAACGGCAGGATATGTACAGAGTTTATTATTCCCCCAAGCGTAGTGTCAAGAAACTCATACAGACTATCCAGAGGTGTCTCATTCAAACGCTGTACCTGATCCCCATAAGTGATCAAGATCGTATCTTTCTCACTCAGGTGATAAGGATGGGATTCAATGCGGTCTCTGTACTTATTGATTAAAGCTGATAGTTCACGTATGGCGATTTGAGCTGTCTGCTCTCCGTAGATAAACTCCAGACGTTCATGGATGGAGTGCTTCTCATAACAGATTTTCTTCTTAGTTGACATTGTCTTCCTTTACCGCCTTGCAGAACTTCTGGGAGAACTCAGGCAGCACTGAACGCACGGTGATCCATTGAGACATTGACGGTACACCCATCGGATCTTCATAAAACTCTTTTGCCGCCTCCTCAATTGCTGTTTGAAAAGCCTCTACCGCGAGGATCTCGTTTTGACGGTTATACTCCAATCCATTGAGTTTGCTCAAAGCACTGTATTTTGAAATCTCAAAACGCGACTCTTGAAAATAGGATGACATCAGGGTCTTGAAAGTCGCCTCCGAAAAGACATGCCCCTCTTGTGACATGACCCTGAACAGTGTCTTGGCAATATCCTTGGCCATCTTGTAGACACCGCCACCTTCTTTCTTTGAGCCCAGGTCCTGGTGTTTATGCTCATAGGTCTTCATGATCTCTGTCTGACAGATCCTGCGGTTTGAAGTGTTTTTATAGACCTCGCTTAAGGTAGAGACCTCCAGTCCCCAGGTCGGAGAGATACCGATACCGCGGCCAAGTGAACGGATGAAGGCAAACTCTCCCGAGAGCGCATAGCGGAAACTCTCCATATAGTCCAGATAACGGTTCGTACCCAATGTGTGCTGCAAGGCCTTGATAAGCGGCGTATAGAACAGTCTTGTCACCCGCCCATGCAGCTTTTGTGTCACACGTGAGTAGTAGCCCTTGTTGAACTCAAAGTCCAAAGCGGGATGCACGATAGGGTAAAAAAGACGTGCAACGATCTCACGGCTATAATTCACGATATCACAATCATGCAAAGCAAAGGCATAATTATCCTGGTCCGTCAACCCGTATCCCATGATCGTCCAGACATTCCTTCCTTTTCCCGGTGTATTCAGGCCGTGAAACCCCGCATCATCAAGTTCTTTATAGAGCGCCTTGATGTTAGGACCGTCATTCCAGACGACATCCACATCAAAGGGGAGTACCGAAAGGCGTTTTTTGGCGTCAAGGAACTGTTCCTCGTTCGCCTGATCCAATCCCAGGATCACCTTATGAAGATACTTGATTGACTTCAGCTCTTCGATGATGTTTCCCATCGCCGGTGTTTGAAACTCCGAATACAAGGCAGGAAGCAGCAAGACCATATTACGGCGCTTTGAAAGCTCAAGCAGTTCATCTTCGAGCTCTTCCAGTGTCCTGTCTCCTAGTTTTTGAAGTGTCGTTATCACCCCGTTTTGAAAAAAATCTGCCATTATTACTCCTTTATAAGTATTGCTATATCCATGACATTGGTACCGGTAGGGCCTGTCATGATCAAACTGTCTAGTTGTTTAAAAAAATGATACGAATCATTCTCACCTAAATATGTATCGATATCCAAAGCTTTTTGATGTGCCCTCTCCAGGCTTGAGCTGTCTATATATGCTCCTGCAGCATCAGAGTTCCCGTCAATCCCGTCTGTACCTGCACTTAAAAAAGCCATTTTCAATCCCTTCTGCTTGACCTGTTTTAGCATACTAAGAACACTGTGTTGATTACGGCCGCCATTGCCTTTTCCGATGACCTTCACCGTTGTCTCGCCTCCAAAGACGACAATCTTCTCCTTTTGGGAAAAAGCGAGTTCCTGCATCTTTTCTACAGCCTCAGTGACATCCATATCTATGTCCTTATCAATCACTTTGGCATCAAAACCCAGTGATGATGCCTTTTCGTAGACAGCCTTTCTTGCCAAAGCATTAGTGCCGATAAGGTAGTGCTTGATACGTGCTGAAGGCACTTTTGGTGTCTCTACCCTGATGTGTTCTACACCCTCTTTTATCACCCTCACTACAGAAGACGGTATCTTGTCCATTAGCTCATACGTATCCAGAATGTTTTTCACCTCTTCATACGTCGAAGCATCTGCATACAAGGGTGCCGATCCTATGCTGTAAAGATCATCACCGATAACATCAGATATGGTCAGGACTATGCCCTTTGCCTGTGAAGACTCTCCAAGACGACCTCCCTTGATAGAAGAGAGGTGTTTTCTTACGGCATTGATCTCACCGATCTTGAGCCCGTTTTTCAACATCAGCTCCGTCGTCGTCTGCAATTCATCCAGTGTAATACCCTCAACAGGAAGTTCGATCAAAGCTGAGGAACCCCCTGACAACAGGTATATATACAGATCGTCACTATGACATGTACCCATCTTCTCTTTAAGAGCCTGTGCCCCTTTTAGACTGCGTTCAGAAGGAATAGGATGATCAGCCACCAGACATTCTATCTTCTCCAACTTTCGCTCACACGCAGGTGCGACGACAAGACCTGAATGAATGTGATCGCCAAGAAGTTCTTCAAGTGCCTCTGCCATACTCAGCGAAGCTTTTCCAGAGCCAAAGACAAAGACTCTTCCATAAGATGAAAG
>JBFFSC010000170.1:0-4217 GCA_041572615.1 Sulfurimonadaceae bacterium | reverse complement strand
TGTTGAGATAAGTGCTCCATACTGGCGAGATTCAACTGTTCCTGAATATGGACGGAATTCGATAAACGAGTGGTTCATGACACCTTCACCTTTTGTGTCTGTCAAGAACTGACCACGGAAACCGATAAGACCACGTGCAGGGATTTCAAACTCGATACGCTGGAAGCCTTCTCCCATTGGAAGCATAGATTTCATCTCTGCTTTACGTTTACCAAGACGTTCGATGACTGTACCGCCAAGGTCTTCAGGCACATCGATAACAAGGTGCTCAAACGGCTCACATTTAACGCCTTCGATCTCTTTAACGATAACTTCCGGACGAGAGATACCGAATTCAAAACCTTCACGTCTCATGTTTTCAGCAAGTACAGTGATCTGAAGTTCACCACGACCTGAAACGAGGAACTTACCTTCACCGACTCTTTCGTATTTCATCGCAACATTGGTTGTCATCTCAGCTTCAAGACGTTCCTGGATCTTGTTAGATGTGACGTGTTTACCTTCTTGACCTGCAAGTGGTGAGTCATTGACTGAGAATGTAACCGTCAACGTAGGCTCTTCAACGTGCATAGGATCAAGTGGAACAGGGTTTACCGGGTCACAGATAGTATCACCGACATCTACAGTCTCCATACCGGCGATTGCAACGATATCACCTGCTTCAGCTTCCTGGATTTCCATACGGTTAAGACCATGGAAACCGATCAGTTTCGTGATTTTACCGTTGATCATCTCGCCGTCAGCCTTAGCCAGCTTGACCTGATCACCTTTTTTCATACGACCGTTAAAGATACGTGAGATACCGATCTTACCGACATAGTTATCGTAATCAAGTGTAAAGACCTGTGCTTGGGCAGGATTGTCCGGAGAACCTTCTGGTTCAGGAACTTCGCTCAGGATAGTTTCAAAGATACACTCGAAGTTACCGTCTTCCTCAGCCATATCAAGCTTTGCAATACCGTCACGAGCAGCAGCATAGATAACAGGGAAGTCCAGTTGATCATCTGTTGCATCCATCGCACCGAAAAGGTCAAACATCTCATCGACAACACGATCCGGATCTGCAGAAGGTTTGTCAATCTTGTTGATAACAACGATAGGTTTTTTACCAAGTGCCAGCATCTTTTTAACAACGAACTTAGTCTGAGGCATAACACCTTCATAAGCATCGACAAGTACAAGAACCCCGTCAACCATCTTAAGAACACGTTCAACTTCTCCACCAAAGTCGGCGTGGCCCGGAGTATCGATGATATTGATCTTGTAGTCTTTGTAACGAATAGCAGTGTTTTTAGAAAGAATAGTGATTCCACGCTCTTTTTCAAGTGCGTTTGAATCCATAGCACGCTCTTCATGTTGCTCGTGATCACCAAACGTTCCTGATTGTTCCAAAAGACCATCAACAAGGGTTGTTTTACCGTGGTCAACGTGCGCTATAACAGCGATATTTCTGATTTTTTGCATAAAAGCTCCAGAGTTTGCACCCGTATGTAATGAACATCTTTTGGTAGCTCATTGCACGAGTATCTAATTTTTTTGAAATTCTAGCAAAACTTTACTTTAACTTATCCAAAAAATAATTTATAATGTGTATAATAGCTACAGTCCCACCAGAAGGATATGAAGTGATTCTTACTGCCTTGAAGCAGAGTGATCTTAACTATGTTCGTGACTCAAAGGAGTATCAGTCGGAGCTTGTTATGTCCGGAATGGATGAACGCGGTGTCAATTACACCCTTTTTGTCTTTGTCAATACCTATGGCCCAAATGCACGTTCCTCTTTTTTTCCGCTTGATCTACAAGACCCTGCAGGCACATAATCTTCCAATCCCTGCTCCCCGTTTGGACTTTATAATGGAGAAGACTCCGGAACCTTCTCATTAGTCTATACTATTAAGGCATATTTATTAGACTTTTTTTAGTTTTCGAGTGTGACAGTCCAAAAACTCCTCTACAGCGAAGTTAACATTTTTTACCCTATTTATTATTGTTAATATGATAAAAATTTATGCCAAACACAAGAGGTATCAGGACTGTTTTTTTATAAAAAATATATGACTTTTTTCGCATTAGGTTTTATTATCACAAAGGGTCTAAAATATTTAATATTAAAAATAAGGGAGGAGTCATGAGAATTATTTTATTGCTGATAGGGCTGTCCAGTCTGTTGCTTTCCGAGGTCTTGAAGATCTCATTTTCACGCAGTGCATCGGAACCGTATGTTTTTATCGATAAACGTGAACTTACAGGCGGTGTTCTAAAAGAGCTGATGGATGCGCTCTCACAACAAAGCGGTATTGAGATGCAGTATGTATTGGTTTCCAAGCGTAACCAGGAAAAACAGATGCAAAGCGGCACTATAGATGGTTCCTGCCTTATTAATCCGAATGATCTTTTAAATCCAAAAGATCATCTCTGGTCAACCCCTATCTATGAAGAAGAGGATGTTTTGATCGTGCGCAAAGAAGACGCACAGAGGTTAAACTCATTGAGTTCCCTGTATGGCCATAAGGTCGGGACTATCCAGTCGCATGCCTATCCCGCACTTTCCCCCTATTTTGAAGATAAAAAGATAGAACGTATTGAGAATAAAAAACTGTCCAACAATATTAATCAACTGCGTTTTGGTGTTATTGACGCCGTTATTGACACAAAGCTTGCAGTGGGACATTGTATTCAGAAGAAGAATGTGGAAGAGAACCTGATTATCTCTCACAGGTCTATTGACAGACAAGAGCTTTATTGTGCCTTTAGAAAAGATATGAAGGTTTCGTTAAAAAAGATAAACGCAGCACTTTTAGCACTTAAGAAAAAAGGTGTTATTGAGAAGATACTTTATAAATACAGGGCTTCCTTGTAGATGAACGATCAACTTACACTCTGCTAATACAGTTATGTTAGGCTATGTGTAGAAACTATAGAAAGGATTTGAAGAATGAAACATATTAATAACCTTACGGAAACAGAAATCAAAGAGGCATTAAAGAATGGTCATATCACACAGTTGGAAGCGCGTCAGATGCTTATGATCTATTTGCGAAAAGCAGACTTTGCTCCGATGCAGCACCCGGGTGCACGTGATATAAAGCGTTCTTTTTCCAGCAACTATTAACTTGGAAGTGTGTAAACTACTTTATAGCTGGCCAGTTAACGAAGGAGTGTAGATGAAATTACTTATTCTTTGGTTGACATTGACGTTTGCACTGTTTGCGTCCAATGCCAGGGATGCTGCATTTATGCTGGATTTTCACGATGATTACCGAGTTGCTTTAGAAAAAGCCAGGGAAGAGGACAAGCTGTTGATGCTTGTGATCGTTCAAGAGGCATGTCCCTATTGCGAGATGATGGTTGAGAAGACTTTATCCGACCCTGAAGTCACGACTGTTTTAAAAAAGTTTGTCTCTGTTATTATCGATAAGCATGGCGAGTTTCCCGAAGAGTTCAGAACACGTATAACACCGGTGTGTTTCTTTATCGACCCAAAGAACGGCGCCGGTATTTGGGAAAGCCTCGGTTATGTGAAGGCCAAGCCTTTTCTTGACGTCTTAAAAGACGCTCAGGAAATGAGGGACGCTAGAGACTGAACGGGCTCTCTTCATACTTTAAGCTCTCTGTACGAAGACGCAGGGGAGAGGCAAGGTACTCTTGGGCACCAAAACCAAGCTCTACCCCTTCCGCTGTGAAAGTGATATTACCACCTTCTTGCATATCGACGGCTTTTAATGCCTTATCGTCAAGAAGCTTCGCATCATTTACCCCATTAAGTTCAAAGTTTAGATTGACCCAGTCAAAGGCACGATTTTTATCTTGTACAGTAAGAGAGACTTTGAAGAGTGTAGGAGAGAGAATTTCCAATGAGACGATCTCTCCCCCTCTAAGATCATCAAAACGCTCCAGAAAGGCTGATAGATCATTTTTAGAAAGGGGTTTCATTCATATCCTTGGCAAAAGCAGTATTGAAGTTGAATGAGGAAGGTAGACAAAGGATTTCAATCCTATTGGCAACCCACACATTCCATAGAGCGGTCTTCGACATCATTGCTCGCCTCAGGTGACTGACTTCTCAGATAGTATGTCGATTTCAGACCCAGCTTCCATGCCAGCATGTAGATCTCGTTAAGGTATTTACCGGATGCTTTATCAAGGGTAATAAAGATATTAAGGCTTTGACCCTGATCGATCCATTTCTGACGTACGGCTGCTGCTTTGATCAGAAT
>JBFFSC010000169.1:0-4219 GCA_041572615.1 Sulfurimonadaceae bacterium | reverse complement strand
CAGGTTCAGGGCCCTCCATCTCGATCACAGCAGGTGCAAAGAGCTTAGAAGCAAGTGCCAGTTTCAGGTAAGGCTCTTCGTCAATCAGTGCTATACATCCTTGAGGGACTTTCTCTGCCGCCGCTGCATTACACAATACCGCAGCAGCCTTGGTCTCTTCAAGGCTTGAGAGATATTTGGGATTATCCAAAAAGCTCATCTGCGACGATGTCGCTTCCCCCAGTGTATGTATGCCTTCGATTTCTACATCAGAACCTTCAAAACTAACACCAATCGCATCGGCAATCGTAGAGAGCTTCACTACATCTCCATCGCAACGACACCGCTGCGAACGATCTCTTTAGGGTGAAAACGTTTGATCGCTTTTAAAAAGTTGTCAACACGCTGCGGGATATCTGCGACATTACAGATAATGACATCTTCACCTACATTGACGATCTTGCCGTTGTATGCTTCACACAAGGCAGCAATATCACTGAGACACTCCGTGATCGGAAACTTGACCAGAGCCATCTCTTTTTCGACAAGGTTTTCATGTTCATACACTTTAAGAACAGGAATCAGCTTATGCAGCTGCTTGATAATCTGCTCGATCACACGGACGGAGCCCTGCGTGACAATGGTAATACGTGAATAATTGGACTCAGGGATCGGCGCAACCGTCAGTGAGTCGATGTTATAACCGCGTCCCGAAAACAGCCCGGAGATTCGCGATAGAACACTTGCCTCATTGATTACGATTACAGAAATTACGCGTCTTTCATCTGCCATTATTTATCCTTGTGCTCTAACATCATATTAAACAGTGACCCACCGGCCGGTACCATCGGTAAAACATTCTCCAAACGGTTGACCGTTACATCAATCAATGCAACGACATTTTTCTCAACGGCATCTTTGATTGCCGCGTCAAACTCTTCTTTTGTCTTGACCCGGTAACCGACACCGCCAAAACTCTCAGCAAGCATGACAAAATCAGGCTGCATAGAAAGGTCCGTTGATGAGTGGCGCTTGTCATAGAACATCGTCTGCCACTGACGTACCATTCCCAGGTAATTATTGTTCAAGATGACATTGATGACAGGAAGCTTGTACTCTACAGAGGTCATGAGTTCCTGGATATTCATCAGGATCGAACCATCTCCCGTTACATTGATACTGACCTTATCCGGACAACCGCGTTTTACACCCAATGCCGCCGGAAAACCAAAGCCCATGGTTCCAAGACCACCTGATGTGATCCATTGGCGCGCACGACTGAACGGATAGAACTGTGCTGTCCACATCTGGTGTTGTCCGACATCTGTTGTGATATTGGCATCATCGCCCAGAAGTTCACCCAAACGTTCAATCGCCCACTGCGGCTTGATTACTTCGTCACTATCCTCATATGACAGAGGGTGAAGCTTGTCAAAGTTCGCTACTGTCTCACGCCACTGCGCGTATTTCGCACCGTCAACCTTCTCTTTAGCCAGAGGGATCATCTCCTGGATGACATTTTTAACGTCACCGACGATAGGAAAATCGGCCGGTACGAGTTTGGAGACACTTGCCGGGTCAATATCGATATGGATGACTTTTGCATGCTTGGCAAACTCAGAGAGCTTACCGGTTACACGGTCATCAAAACGTGCTCCTACTGCGATCATAAGGTCGGCTTCCGACATGGACATATTCGCAGCGTACGAGCCGTGCATACCCAGCATAGAAATAAGATTCTCGTTATCAGCTCCCATTACACCTCTGGCCATCAATGTCTCAACCGCAGGGATATTTGTCATATTGACAAGTTCACGAACTTCATCCGCCGCATTTGAATTGACAACACCACCACCAAGGTAGAAGATAGGACGTGCCGCTTTGGCGATAGCATCCACTGCTTTTTTAATCTGGCGTAGGTTCCCTTTTACCGTAGGTTTATATGTCTCCATCTCCACGGCATCAGGATAGACGAACTCTTCGATCTGCGCCGTTACATCTTTAGGAATATCGACATGCACCGGTCCAGGACGTCCTGTCGATGCGACATAAAACGCCTCTTTCATAATACGCGGAAGGTCTTTTGCATCAGTAACAAGGTAATTATGCTTCGTACACGGACGTGAGATACCCACGGCATCGATCTCTTGAAATGCATCCGTCCCGATCAATGACATCGGTACCTGTCCCGAGATAACGACCATCGGAATTGAGTCCATATAAGCATCTGCCAATCCCGTGACAGCATTGGTAAAACCCGGACCTGAAGTAATCATTGCGACACCGACTCTTCCGGTCGCCTTTGAATACCCTTCTGCTGCATGAATCGCTGCCTGCTCATGACGAGCCAGGACATGTTGAAAACCTGTTTGTTTATAAATTTCATCATAGACATTCATAATCGCACCGCCAGGGTAGCCGAAAACCACTTCGACATTTTCCGCGATCAAAGATTCTATAACCATTTGAGCACCGCTGATCTGCATGTGTCTCTCCATATATAAAAATTCTTTGTATTATAGTGAAAAAATATTTGATAGAGGTTAAAAGGAGGCCTTCAAGCCTATTATTAGCTTAACTTAAGTGTGTTCTCACAAGCGGCAACAGCAAGCCCTTCACGAAGACCGTCATCGATGATCACCGAAGACTCAAACCCGAAAAGATCAAAAAAGGCCGCATATATCATGACCCCCGATATGATCAGCTCTTCACGCCCCACGCCGACATATCGAGCACGTTCGTCAAAGCTCAATGCCAAAAGCTCGTCCAAGGCTTTCATACAATCAAAATAGTTAAGGGTCGTTCCGTTGACACGTTCAACATCATAGGTATCGTATGTCATCCCCTGCTTAAAAGCCGATATCGTCGTTGGTGTACCTGCTGTCGCGACAAAGAAATCAGGTTTTCCTTCTGATTGGCAATAGGCTTTAAAGTAAGTCTCTATCTCGGCAAGTTCATGCAACAGGTTTTGTTTCAATGCCTCTTGGGAAGGATATTTCGAGGCCATTGTCACAATCCCTACGGGAAAACTCTTTGACTCGCTGATATTGCCCTTTTTAAAGATGATTTCCGTAGACCCGCCACCGATATCGACCAGTACAAACGAACCACTGAAACCCAAGCTATCTAGACGTCTCTCAACCCCGAAAAGTGTCAGTTCAGCCTCTTTGTGAGCACCGATGACCTGAAACTTCACACCTGTCTCCCGCTCGATCTTCTCCAAGACTTCCTGTGCATTTGAAGCGCGGCGCATCGCCTCGGTTGTAACGGCTATACACTGATCATTCTCAAAGTCAAGGATGGCCGAAGCTTCCTTGAACCCCTCAAGTATCCTTTGTATCGCTGCATCTGAGATAATACCTTCGGCGTGCAACAATTCTGCTGTTTTCACAACCTTCTCATATTGGAGAGTGAACTTTTTCTTGCTGCAGTCCCTTTGTATCATACGAAGAGAGTTTGAACCCAGATCAATCGCTATCAAAACAGAGCCCTACTGCATCTCGCTGCTTAAATAACCATGTTCAAGCAGCAAAGAACGGATCTCATCCTGATGCGCCTCACCTTTGGTTTCAAGATGTATAGTCACATGGGCATCACCATAATCAAGCGTCGTCGAGGTACGGTCATAGGCAATATGGACGATATTGGCATATAGCCCCTGAAGCAGCTGGGTCAACTTCATCAGTGAGCCCGGTTTGTCGACGAGTGTCACTGTCAGTTTCATCTTGCGATGTGATTTCAAAAGACCTTTCTCAATAATCACCGAGAGCATTGTCACATCGATATTACCGCCGCTAAGGACAACACCGACCTTCTTGCCTTTAATCTCTTCGACCTTATGGTGTAACAGTGCTGCCACACCGACAGCACCGGCACCTTCAACAACAAGTTTTTGGCGTTCAAGAAGGTACAAGATTGCATTGGCGATCTCTTCATCATCAACAGAGACGACCTTGTCCACGCTGTTAAGCATATGCTCCAAGGTGATGGTAGAGGTGTCACGTACAGCAATACCGTCGGCAATGGTACGTACTGACTCACTGTCTACAGGACGTTTTTGCTCGAATGAGTTCTTCAGTGCAGGCGCACCTGTCGCACTGACTCCTATGATCTTGATCTGCGGGTTAATCGCTTTGACTGCCGTTGCGATTCCCGAGATCAGTCCCCCTCCTCCCATCGGTACCAGGATAATGTCCAGATCAGCCTGTTCCTCAAGCATCTCCAGGGCAATACTGCCCTG
>JBFFSC010000168.1:0-4271 GCA_041572615.1 Sulfurimonadaceae bacterium | reverse complement strand
GGTCGATGGTATCTCTTGTGAAAAGATCGGGACTGTAGGCGGTGAGAAGGTTGTGATCAATGATATTTCTATGGATATGGCTGAATTGAAAGCACTCTATTTTGATACCTTTAAAAAAGTTGTAGAACAGGATATCTAAGCCTTCAGTACCACTCTTCAAGGGTCAAAAGCTTGGCCCTTTCTTCTTTTTTTCTTTACACTTTATGCAGTTTTTTAATGATCTTGTCTTTTCATAGTACAGAAGTGAGAGCAGTGCACCGATGTAGATAAAGTTTCTTATGTTAAAATTTTCTCAATTAATTTTGGAGAAAAAGATGAAACAAATAGATAGATCAGAGATGATTGAGGATAAAAGCCGAAGAAATGTTTTGCTTGGTGCAGCGACGGCGCTTGCTGCAGGGAGTGCTTTCGCATCTTCTGAACATGACCATCATGCGGGTCATATGATGACGGCTCCATCCAATCGTGATACAGGTCTTATGGATGCGGCACTGCATTGTGTTAAATCAGGAGAGATCTGTAATGATCACTGTATAGAGCTGGTCAAACAGGGGGATACATCGATTGCTGAGTGTCTTGCTTCGGTCTCGGATATGCTTGCAACATGTAAGGGGCTCTCTCGACTGGCTGCAAATGAATCGCCACACCTAGCCGCTTTTGCTAAAGTCTGTATTGCTGTATGTAAGGATTGTGAAAAAGCCTGTGCAAAACATGAGAACCATCACGCTGAATGTAGAGCCTGTGCCCAGTCATGCCGTGAGTGTATCAAGGCGTGCGAGAAAGTCGCAGCCTAATTAGGAGTGATCCCAGGTCCTTATCCTGGGATATCCGGGTTACTTATCCAACAGAGAGTGTGCCAAAGCCATCAAATCTTCGTCAATCTCATATTTTTTTGCATTGATCTCATCAATACTTTTAAAACTAAATTCCCCGTCGTTATAACAGATGACACTGTTTGTTTTACCCGAACAAAGCGCGTCAATGGCATAGGTACTAAACTGGTAGGCCATAAGGCGTTCACGTACTGTAGGATTTCCCCCGCGCTGGATATGACCGAGTATGGTTACACGGGATTCAAATCCGATCTCTTGTTCAAACCAGTCTGCTATCTCCTGTGAGTTCTTCAGGGCTTCAGAGACTATAGCGATGAAATATCCCCTTCCTTGTTCTACCTCTTTTAAGAAACGAGCTTTGAGTTTATCTAGTGAATAGGGAAGCTCAGGGATCAGACACATCTCCGCTCCGGAAGTGAGTGCAGAGACCAGGGCAAGGTAACCGCAATCGCGCCCCATGACTTCGATGACAAAGGCACGTTTAAAAGAGGATGCCGTATCACGGACATTGTCAGTGGCCATCTTTATCACGTTCAAGGCTGTATCGACACCGAGGCAGTATTGCGTACCGTTGATATCATTGTCGATAGTCGAAGGTATACCGCAAAATGCAATGCCATGCTCTTTGAAGAAGACTTCCATACCTCGAAACGATCCGTCACCACCGAGGACAATAAGTTTGTCGATACCAAGTTCCTGCAGGTTTTTGGCAGCGAGTGCACGAAATTCGGTTTGCATAAAGCGTTTGGAACGGGCAGAGAATATCATCGTCCCGCCTCTGTGGATAATACCTGTTACGTCGGCATAGGTGGCTTCTTTGATATCATTATCAATGAGCCCGTCAAAGCCGCCATGGACAAAGTAGGGTGTGAATCCCTTGGTAAAACTGTACTCTACAAAACGTTTAAGGGCAGGGTTCATTCCTGAGACGTCTCCGCCCGAACAGAGAATAGCGATCTTAGACATGGAAGCTCCTTGTTTCCTGAAAACGTTTAAGGGCAGGGTTCATTCCTGAGACGTCTCCACCCGAACAGAGAATGGCTATCTTACTCATACTGTTATCCTTACTTGAAGACTATGATCGAGTTTTCGATAGAGTGAAGAGCGCTATTGGAATAGAAACTTGCATCATCGATATTCTCTAGTTGATAACCTGAGCCATCTGGCAAGAGCCTGCATACAGGGTGCTTATATGTCATGGCCTCTCTTTTTTCGTGGTTCTGTTTTTCTACAGGTTTCATATAGAGCTTTTTTGCTTCGATTTTTTGAAAGGTGAAGTCAAGAGGAAGTTCGCTGGCACCACCAAAACCCCGTCCCTCTTTATCATCAAGAAATGCTTTGGGTACTTTCCCCTCAATCAGGGCAAGTGATTTTTCGACTTCGATCTTCTCTGTGATCACATGCTCATCCTTGGCCTCAAATACCTCTTGTGTTATGGCAATCTTGTGGGTCTGCCGCGGTGCTTTGCTCAGAGACAGCTTTCCTTCACTGGCTCCGCCGAAATAGCGTTCTAATAGGCATTCACTTGGGATCAGATAGACTTTTGAATCGTTGAGCAGAAGCGGCTGTTTGTATTTTTGAAACAGTTTTTCAAGGTTTGCTTCATTTGTGTCATTGGAGATATAGACAAGCTCATCGGCACAGATCGAAGCTAAAAAGACAAAAGCTAAAACAAGGTGTCTCATTGAAAGATATCCTTGTCAGAAAACCATAGAATCCATGAGCGCTCTTTGATATCGCCAACATCAATAAATCCATCGTTTTTCAGATGATAGTATTCGTATACTACAGAGATCTTTCCGTCTTTTGCCGCATCGATATAGGGTTGGGGAATAATGATCTTATACGATTGTGTACCTGGTCCGATTCCATCCTGGTCAGCTTTGTCAAGGGCGAGGACACCAAAGAGTTCTTCATCTCTTCCGGGTACGCTTACTTTTACATGTCTGGCGCCATGATGCAGAGCAAGCTTATAGGCCTTTGGCAGTTCACTGTCACGCATTTCCAGAGAATTGTAACGCGTGGAACTCTGAAAAGGTGAGTCAAATTCGCCTTGGAGTCTGAAGCTGTTATCGCGTGCAGTGATGATAATATTATTGTCTTCTATCTTTCCCTGAGAAATCGTTTTATTGTAGGTCGTTGTCGAACATCCGCTGAAGATGAAGAGTATGAAAACAGAAAGTAGAGATAAACGCATTGCATTCCTTTGATGGTATTGATGAAATGAAGAGTAATTATAGCCTTTGTTTGTTGTGCTTTTCTGAAGTCAGGTGAGACTCCCTGTGAAAATATAAAATACGCTCATACTGATTCGAGTAGCCAATTATGGTATTATAACCCTAATCAGAAAAAGAGAGGAACGATGTCCTATCATAATCATTCCGTGGAATCTGTTTTTGAACAGCTTGAGACTTCCCGTAACGGTCTTTCGGCTGCAGCTGTAATGGAACGTTTAGAGCGTTATGGTGAGAACACGCTTCCCGAAGCTTCAAAACGCTCTTTTTATAAGATACTTTTCGATCAATTTAAAAGTCCTATCATCTACATCCTATTTATTGCGGCAGTTGTCTCCTTTATGATCAGGGAGTTTACGGATGCTTATTTCATACTTGCGGTACTTATAATAAATGCTATGATCGGTACCTATCAGGAATATAGTGCAGCGCAAAAAGCCGATTCACTTAAGCATATTGTCAAGACATATGCGGATGTTGTCCGTGAAGGAGTGAGAGAACGAGTGCCCAGCAGTCAGCTTACCTTGGGTGATCTGGTCCTCTTGGAATCAGGATCCCAGGTCCCGGCGGACCTTCGTCTGGTCGGTTCCAAAGAGCTTTTTATCAATGAATCATTGTTGACAGGAGAGTCCATTGACGTTAATAAAGATGCCGGATTTATCAGTGAAGATGAAGAGATTCCTGTTGCAGACCGTATTAATATGGCTTATGCCGGGTCTTTCGTATCAAAAGGGCGTGCAAAAGGGATTGTAACTGCTATAGGACTGGATACCGAGATAGGGAAGATTGCAGAACTTCTGGCTGAAGCGGGAGAGCAAAAAGCTCCATTGGTCATCCGTATGGAGCGTTTTAGTCTAAACATAGCCAAGATCATCGGTATAGTCGCCCTTCTTCTTGTGAGTCTGGGAATCTATCAGAACATAGAACTGAGTAAACTTTTTTTTCTTGTTGTCGCTCTTGCCGTATCCTCCATTCCTGAAGGTCTCCCTGTCGCGATCACCGTAGCACTGAGTGCAGCCAGCAGTGTGATGAGCAGGCGTAATGTAATTGTACGCGAACTCTCCTCTATTGAAGGGTTAGGTTCATGTACGATGATAGCCAGTGACAAGACAGGGACGATGACACAAAACAGATTGAGCGTCAATGAATTTATCACACCCGAAAAGGTCTTTAGGCAAGAGGAGGCTGTAGATGCAGAGATACT
>JBFFSC010000167.1:0-4310 GCA_041572615.1 Sulfurimonadaceae bacterium | reverse complement strand
GCAAATAAAAGATATAATTCCATACTTAGATTAGAAAGAAGAACATAATTAATGGGCGAAACAATCGCTACTAACAAAAAAGCGTATCATGATTACTTTATCGAAGAGAAACTTGAGGTCGGTATAGAGCTTCTGGGCAGCGAAGTCAAAGCACTGCGTGAGGGAAAAGCTCAGCTGAAAGAGTCTTTCGTCCGCCTGATAAAAGGCGAGCTCTTTTTACTCAACGCACATATCGGTTTATTAGACACGACACATGCCTATTATCGGCATGACGAACGACGTGCACGCAAACTCCTCCTGCATAAGAAGCAGATTGTGAAATTTGCCAAGGCCGTTGAGCGCGATGGAATGACAATTGTCTGCCTCAGCCTCTATTTCAACCATAAAAACATGGTTAAAGCACAAATTGCCATTGCCAAAGGGAAGAAATTACATGATAAACGGGCTGATCTTAAACAAAAAGACATGAAACGTGATATTGACAGAGCGATGAAAGATTACTAGATGAGACTCACACCCGAACAGATAACAGAATTTCAGACAAATGGTTTTCTTCTCTTACGCCAGTTTGCTGACCATCAACTCTGCGATGATATCAAAGCCAAAGCACAAGAGCACCTGGACAAAAAGATCAGACCTATAGAGAGTGAAGAAGAGTATCAACGCAAAAACAATGACAATCTGACGGTTCGCCGTCTACGCCAGGTCTATGACAGAGATCCTCTCTTCTCACAATGGATGACAAATAAAGAGATTCGTCCTATCTTGACACAACTTCTTGGTGAAGAGCCCGTACTGCTGCTTGCCCATCATAACTCGATTATGACAAAGCTTCCTCAAAAAAGCTCTATTACCTCCTGGCATCAGGATATTCGCTATTGGCATTATGAAAATGACAACCTCCTCTCCGTGTGGTTAAGTCTTGGGGACGAGTATCTTGAGAACGGGCTCTTGGAGTTTATTCCCGGATCACACAAGATGAAGTTCTCCCCGGACCAGTTTGACGAGCGTTCCACCTTCAGGGATGACCTTGCACAAAATCAGGAGATCATTGCAAAGCGTGTTCATTACGACCTGCACAAAGGGGATGTTATCCTCTTTCATGCCAAAACGCTTCATCATGCCCATCAGAACCTAAGCGAACAGGCAAAGATATCCTTTGTATATAGTCTTAGAGGAGTCTCGAACAGAGCAATACCAAACACGCGAAGTGATTTTAAAGAAGTCATTCTTTAACCTCCATGCAGATCTTCAAAGAGCTCTCTATCATCTTTACCATCTACCTCTTGGGAGAGGGCATTTCTATATTACTGCCCTTTGACTTTCCCGGCAGTATCATCGGCATGTTTATTCTTTTTACGGCATTAAGCCGACAATGGCTTATGCTTAAGGATATCCGTCGTGTCAGTGATTTTCTGCTAAAGCATATGGCGCTTTTTTTTATTCCAGCAGGGGTCTCCGTGATGAGTTCCTTCTCCCTGATAGAAAAAGAACTCATACCTATCGTACTGACACTGCTCTTATCTGCACTCTTTATGTTAGGCTTTATCGCTTTGATCGTTGATCTCCTGGTTAAAAGAGTCAAGGATGCATGAACTTCTATTCAACCCTGCTTTCGGACTTCTACTCACCCTTGCCTGCGGTGCTATGTTCTGGTGGCTTAAAAGTTTCAAACGGCTCTCATGGATCAACCCCCTTCTCTTTAGTGTCATCTTGATCATACTGCTGCTGCAAACACTTAACATTCCTTATGAGGCCTATAAAGAAGGTGCTGATATCATCCAGGTATTTTTAGGTCCAATTACCGTTATTTTGGCAGTCCCTCTTTATGAGCATAGGGGTGAACTTATCAAGCACAAACTCTCTATTCTGGTCGGTACCCTTACCGGTTCGCTCTCTGCCTTGATTTCCGTCTTTGTATTGGGTCATCTTTTTGGCCTATCAGAACTTTTTATTGATTCCCTGTTGCCAAAATCCATCACCACTCCTATCGGGATCTCTGCCTCCCATATGCTTGAAGGGATTGTCGGCCTGAGTGTTCTCAGTATTGTCATAACAGGTATTTTCGGAGCAGCTGTAGCGCCTCTTGTCTTCAGAGTTCTAAAGATCAAAAGTCCTATTGCAAAAGGTGTTGCCCTGGGTACAACCTCTCATGCAGTCGGAACGGCCCAGGCCTATGAGATGGGAAAACTTTGTGGTGCGATGAGCGGATTAAGCATCGGACTTTCAGGGGTTATCAGTATTTTATGGATTGTTGTGTTAAGCACATTCAATTGAAAGAGATCGAATGTATTGATGCTCTATTTAAACGTAGATAATAGAAGCAGAGATGCCTAAGGCACCTCAGGTCTTAGTGAAGATCTTTCCAGATCTGTTTTTTCCAAAGGAAAGCAGCGATAATGAATAAGATCATATAGATCATGACATACATACCGACTCTATTGCGTTCTTCTTTCTTAGGATCACCCGCTTCTTCAAGATAAGCAATCACTTTTTCAGCTGATTCGGCATTGACACCGACACGCGGCATTGACGTTCCAAGAAGAAGCTGTTGAGGATCTTCCATAAACGCAGCAATATAGTGTTCACCTCGAGAACGGATATACATTGATAGGTCTGGCGGCAATTTACCCATATAACCTTTGATACCCTCTTGTGCATTAAGATGATTGATTTCAAATGCCAATTCCTGACGCTTGTCTTTAAATGTCGACTTCTCTCCGATAATCGTCCAGTTTTTGTAACGTACATCATGACATCGTCCACAAGCATCCTGGAAAGCCATCGCAGGTGTGATCTCTTCTTGTTTTGGAGCGATCTTCTGGAGATAAGCGATAACATTAACAATGTCCTGATCTTCAGTGACCATATACTTGACACTGTCCATCTGGTGGCTGCGTACGATAGAGAACTTGTGATCAACATTTGATGCCATAGCAGGGTCTTTGATCAGACCGATAAGATAATGACGGTCATAAAGTGCCCCTGAGGTCTCAAGATCTGGTGGAACAACACCACCCATAGAGACACTACCGCCACCAATGTGACAGCCTGTACAACCTGCATCATACACAGCTTCACCCGCTTCAGGGTCACCCTCAAGCTTGGCAATACGTTCGACATCTTCCCAAAATGCTTTTTTGGCATCACGTCTTGCTTCAGCCGCTTTCATCTCTTCATCCAAAGAAGCTAACTTTTTAGCATCCGGCTTTTCAGCCTCTTTCGCTACTTTGATATCTTCTCTGATCTTTGCGATTTTATTGTCAACCTCAGCAATATCAGACTCACCATTATAGACAAAACCTTTGATCTCGACATGCTTATGCATCTGTCCGTGAGCAAACGGTTCAACCAGGAAATACGTCAGAAGCGAGAAGGCAACAACGACGCTTAAAATTATCAGTTCTTTTTTCATCTATTGTCCCTTACAGCTTTTTTTCAGATTTTGTGATAAACGGAAGTACGATCCACAACACAAAGAATAGATACGCGGCAATTTTACCAATCGTATTCCACGCACCTTCCGGAGGAAGTTTACCCATGGCTGTCAAGACAATCAGGTCAACCACCATGATCCAGAACCAGATCGCAAAAGCACCGCGACGGTTTGCCGGAGCGACATTCTCACTTCTATCCATGAACGGCAAGGCGAAGAAGATCACCTGAGCGATACCAAAAGCGATTAGACCGACATCTTTACCAAATGGACGCAAGATCTCATATGACCATAAGAAATACCACTCTGGATAGATATGTGCCGGTGTAACCAGCCCGTCTGCCGGATCAAAGTTGATCGGATCCATCGCAAAACCATAGTGCCAGAAGGTCAGATAGAAGAAGAACATCAAGAAGACGGAAACGACAAACATATCTTTTGCCAAGAAGTCATTTTTAAAACGAATAACTTTAGACTCTTTCGTCTTGCCTTCAAGGTATTTTTTCGACTCTGCTTCAAAATCGATCTCCTCTCCGTCTTGGTTGTTAACGTGAGGAATACGAAGTGCTGCAAAGTGAATACCGATCAATGCGATGATCGCCAATGGCAGCAATAATACATGCAGCATGAAGAAACGGTTCAGGAATGCCTGACCCGGGACATAATCGCCACGGATCCATTCAACCACACCGTTAAGTTCCAAAGAACCGGCTGAGAAAAGGTTGGTAATAACCATACCAGCCCAGTATGACATCTGACCCCATGGAAGCATGTAACCAGAGAATGCCTCAGCAGAGAACGTCACAAACAGAAGCATACCCGAGATCCAGATCATCTCGCGTCCCTTCTTATACGAACCGTAATAGATACCTGT
>JBFFSC010000166.1:0-4377 GCA_041572615.1 Sulfurimonadaceae bacterium | reverse complement strand
TAGTCTGCGTTTCTCTGTTCAGCCTGGATGGTCGTCGGCCCGCCGTGTCCGGGATAGATGGTCTTATCATAGTCGATGCTCTTAAAGCGCTTCAGGCTCTCTTTCATCTCCTGCGGCGAGGAGAATGGAAAATCACAGCGGCCGATAGAGTTTTCAAAGACAAAATCCCCACTGAACATAGCATCTCCTATCTCTATCGTCGAACATCCGGGACAGTGGCCGGGATAGTGGCGGAACCTAACAGTGATCCCGTCGATCTCTATCTCTTTATCCCCTTCAATCTCAACATCCGGAAAAGAGGGCGGAAGGTCCGGCATCATCTGTGAACTCTGGAGTAAAAAGACATCGCCCTTTGGTGTGTATAAGGGAACGTTCAAGGCCTCTTTGAGCTCCTGGTTTGACCAGACATGATCAAAATGGCCATGTGTGTTCAAGATTGCGATCGGGTTTGTGACATTCTCCATTACCCATTCGGTCGCACCCACACCCGGGTCTATGATAATGTCTTTTCCATCAATGCTGACAATATAGCAGTTGGTCTGATAAGGTCCCATCGGTCGGCGTTTAATTTGCATCTGTATTAACTCTTTTTTAGTCGAATTTTAGCATAATGTCTCCATGGAATTTTTTAGAACGCTTGAACAGATCCTTCGTATAAATAAACCTTCAGATAAGTGCGGGGCATTTAAACGCTTTTACAAGAGCTATCTACAAGAGCAGGTAGTGTTTGATCATGAACATAGCGCATCTGAATTCGAGGAGCCTTCCTATACCGGGTATTGTCAGCTGGTATCACCTACAGTCGTTCTGAAGCGCAAAAGACTTAGCAGTGACAGAGGCAAGGCAATTTTTCTGCATGCGATCGCCCATATTGAATACTCGGCTATCGACCTGGCCTTGGACAGTGCCTACCGTTTCAAGAATCTGCCAAAAAAGTATTATGATGACTGGTTAAGCGTAGCAAACGATGAGGTGCGCCACTTTGAGATGCTCGAACTTCTCTTAAAAGAGGTGAACTCTTTTTATGGGGACCTTCCCGTACATAACGGTCTGTTTGAAGCGTCTCAAAGGACACTGACACTGCATGAACGCATGGCAGTTGTACCGCGTTACCTTGAAGCAAACGGGCTGGATGCCACGCCGATCATGATAGAGAAACTTAAAAACTTTGATGAAGATGATAAAGCGGAAGAGATCATCAGGGTCTTAGAAGTCATCCTGGAAGAGGAGTGTGACCATGTTCATAAAGGCGATATCTGGTTTAAATATGCATGCGATCTGGAAGGCATGGCGTATGAGACATACTTTGATATCATCGAAGCGCATTATCCGGGCAGTTTTCCTAGAAAAAAGGGGCTTAATATCAAAGCACGTCAAGAAGCAGGTTTCAGCTGCAGCGAACTCAAACGTATGAATCATGAGGTCAAGTGCCAATAGTTTATTGATAGTGTTCCAAGCTGATCGGTTTGAGCATGGCACCTTTTTGTATCTGTTTTACTTCACGGTTTTCAAAGTCGATTAATAAAAACGGTTTTTTAATACGGAGGTCTCCGTTCGGAAGGGTGTCTGCAAAACCAAGATGCTCTGCAGAACCGATGTGTTTTATTCCCATCTGGTACGCCTTCTTGGATCCACTGGAGTTGTAAAAAAGGGCATTTCCCTCTTTTTTGGCTTTCTCTATGGTGTCGAAAAACTCTGACATCAACCTCTTCTTTTTTTGACAGATTATATCATCTATGATTGCTTAAAATATTTATGAAAAAATAAAATAAAAAAATTAGTTGATTCGCTAGTACATTAATAAAAAAAATTAGATATAATAATTTCAATTAAACTTGAATTTAGGTTATGAGAATCCATGGGAAAATATTCACAGATCGCAGATTATCTGGTCGCTTTTTTAAAAGACGAAGTCGAAAAGACAGGCTTGAAAAAGGTCATACTCGGCCTGAGCGGTGGTCTGGACTCTGCTGTTGTCGCCGTTTTGGCACATCGTGCTTTCGGAGAGAGACTGTTGTGTGTCAAGATGCCTTCACAGTTCTCATCACAAAGCAGCCTGGATGATGCGGACGAGTTATGCGAAAAGTTCGGGATCCGGCATGAGACCCGTGACATCTCTGCACTCTTGAATGCCTATGGTATTGAAGGACTTGATGCTTTGCGTGTCGGGAACCTGTCATCGCGTTTTCGTATGATCAACCTTTATGATGTCTCAGCCAGGGAAGGTGGCCTTGTCCTTGGTACAAGCAATAAAAGTGAGTTGATGCTTGGATACGGGACACTCTTTGGTGACCTTGCATCTGCGCTTAATCCGATCGGGGACCTTTATAAGACGGAGGTCTTCGAACTGGCCCGTCATCTTGGCGTACCCGAGAGTATTGTCAACAAAGCCCCTTCTGCCGATTTGTGGGAGGGGCAAAACGATGAGAACGAGTTGGGGTATACTTATGCTATGCTTGACAGAGTACTGTACCGTTATATTGAAGAGCGTGCATCGCAGAGTGAACTTTTGGCGGAAGGGTTTGAAAAAGAGCTGGTAGAGATGGTGCTCAGACGTATCTATCAGAACCAGTTCAAACGACGAATGCCTCTGATCGCCAAGCTGACAAGCCGCTCGATCAATCATGATTTCAACTATCCAAGGGATGTGGGCTTATAGCCTTAGTGCGAGAGGGTGGCTCTCAAAGTCCATTTCGGTGGGTTTTCGGAGTCATCATAATACATAAAAAGGGGACAAGGGATAATGTCAAAGAAAGTACCGTTTTATAGACCAAAGATTGATAACAAAGAGAAAAATCAGATAGAAGAGGTGTTGACACAGACGACATCAAAGGTCAAAGAACTTGAAGAGGCCTTTGTTAAATATACCGGGGCGACCTATGCCGTTGCGACATCGGACGGGACTTCCGCTTTGCATCTGGCGATGTTGGCAGTCAACCTCAAACGTGGTGACAAGGTACTCTGTTCGGTCAATGCCTTTCCTTCAGTGCCTGAAGTAGTACGCCATTTTGATGCAGAACCGATTTTTGTCGATGCTGAAGAGGCAACGTTCAATATCGACCTTGACAAACTTGAGACGATCCTCTCGGATAACAAATCAAAAAAACTCAAAGCTGTCATCGTCAGTCATATTGCAGGATGTCCGATTGATCTAGAACGTCTGTACAATATCGCAAAGATCTATAATATCCGTATTGTAGAAGATGCGAGTGAAGCCCTGGGAACACGTTATAACGGGAAGATGATCGGTGCAACAGGTGCCGATATCACGACGTTTAGTTTTAATCCTCACCTGAAAGGAAATGTCTGTAACGGCGGGATGATGGTGACGGATGATGAAGACCTGGTCGAGCGTGCACAGCTTCTACGTAATCACGCCATGGTCACACCGGATGACAGCCTTAGCTATATCTATGATGTTATAGATATCGGTAGTAAATATGATATGAGTGAATTGGATGCGGCCTATATTCTGGGACAGCTCTCCAAACAAGACGCTGTAGTCAAACGCCAACAGGAGATTGCGGCACGGTATATCGACAAGTTGAAAGACACACCGCATATCACACTTCCTGAGCCGCTCAAGGATCATACTTTCTCCCTCTTTATCATCAAGGTGAAGAAAAACCGCGACTCTTTTGCCAGAGAGCTTCTTGAGAAGGGTATCGAGACGGGGCTGCACTACATTCCTTTACATCTTTTGACCTACTACAAGAGTAAGTATTCGCTACGCGTCAATGATTTCCCTATGGCCCTTCGCAGTTTTCAGCAGGTACTCTCTATCCCTATCTATGCTGATATGAGTGATGCGGATGTGGACTATGTGTGTGAGACGATCATTGATATTACCAAGCACTGGGTATAAAAGTCTCTCTTGAAAAAATCTTTTGTCTTCTGGGGTGAAAAATATCTCTTTTCACCCGGTGTCTTTGAATGGTTCTTAGCGCTTTTGCTCCTTCCTTTTTCCCTTCTTTATTGTCTGATTGTCTGGATAAAGTTCAAGACCTCCAAACTCAGAGACTTTGGTATCCCTATTGTCAGTGTCGGAAACCTTATTGTCGGCGGAAGCGGTAAGACACCATTGACTGTCGCTCTGGCTGAACGTTACCCTAATCCGGCCATTGTCCTGAGAGGGTATGGGCGAAAGTCAAAAGGGATGCATGTCGTCTCTGACGGCCAGAAGATATTATGTGATGTGAGTGAGAGCGGCGATGAGGCCATGCTCTATGCCATACTTTTGCCCAAGGCCATTGTCATTGTTGCAGAAAACCGGGTGGATGGGATACTTGAAGCCAAGTCCATGGGGGCTGGGATCATCTTTTTGGATGATGCCTACAGTAAACACTTTATCCGGAAGTTCGACCTGCTTATCATGAG
>JBFFSC010000165.1:0-4400 GCA_041572615.1 Sulfurimonadaceae bacterium | reverse complement strand
ACTTCCTTGCCGAGATAGGGTACGAGGGCAAGCCTCTTGCTTCTTTGTCACAAGATGAGGCCAAAGAGTTGGTCAGTGAAGAGGGTTTTTTTGGTATTCAACAGACATCAGAACGTATTGCAGAATTTGTCATCATGGGTGCCAAGGGTAATGAGGAACTACTTCGTGAGGGTAGGAAGGGTGTACTTCAAGGCCTGAAAGAGGCTGAAGAGATATGGGGCTCCAGCTTGCCGGATATAGCGTATGAAACAATGGATAAGACGCTTGAGATGATCGATCAGGCGTTGATCGAAGGCGGTTTTTCAGTCTTGAACGAGAAAGTATAAAGAGGGGTACCCCTCTTTTTAGGCCATGATGTTTTTAATAAGATAAAAGACAAAGGCTGCAATACCGGCTGCTGCGGGAACAGTAATCAGCCATGCTGCTACGATTTTCATGATCGCGGAGCGTTTAACATATTTTGCTTTCTTTGCACGTTTTAGATGCTTCTTTTCGAGTTGGATCTTCTCGTCCTCTTCTTCGATAAGAACCTTCAACTCTTCGATACGGGCAAGGTCTGCATCACTCTTTTCATCAAGGGCTTTGAGCTCTTTAAGCTCTGTTTTGTGACTCTTTTTTATCTTCTTGTCTTCGTTGAGCTGTGCTTCTTCTGCTTCGATTCTTTCCTGTTCAGTTGTCGTTGAGAGATATTCCCTTAGGAAACCGACACCAAAGATACCACCGATTGCAATATGTGTCGAAGAGACCGGTAGACCGAGTTGTGAAGCTATGATCACGGTGATGGCAGCGGCCATCGCTACAGAGTAGGCGCGGATCTGGTTAAGCTGTGTGATCTCGGAGCCTACGGTACGGATCAGTTTCGGACCATAAAGGGCAAGTCCCAATGAGATACCCAGTGCACCTACAAGCATTACCCATAAGGGGATAGCAGCTTTCGATGCGATAGCAGAGCTTTTGACTGCATCAGCTACAGCTGCCAAAGGACCGACAGCATTGGCGACATCGTTCGCTCCGTGGGCGAAGGAAAGAAGTGCTGCTGCAAAGACAAGGGGAATAGTAAAAAGTGAGTTCGCGTCTTTCGCTGTGTTCTGCAGAGACTGGGAAGATTTCCTGATCCTAGGTTTGACGATCATATAAACGATGACGGCTATGACAAGACCGATGCTAAGTGCCGTCAGGAGTGTCGGCTTTTTTGTAACCTCAAAGGTAAAAGGAAGGATGCTGTTAGCCGTTTCGATGATGTTGGGCCAGATCTTTTTAAGGCCTTTAAGCGTGAGGTAGGTCGCAAAGGCGAAGGCCATGATAGCCACATAGATAGGGACCATCTTGCGCATGGCGGCAATACGATCCTCTTTATAGAGAATAGTCTTTTTTAAGGAGAAAAGAAAGACGGCTGCGATCACTGCACCAAGTACGGGAGAGATTACCCAGGATGCCGCGATCTTGCCCATAGTCCCCCAAGAGACGATTGAGAAACCTGCTGCAGCGATTCCGCCGCCCATCACGCCGCCGACGATAGAGTGTGTCGTTGAGACAGGAGCACCGACTTTAGTGGCGATGTTAAGCCAGATACCTCCGGCTAAAAGAGCCGCGGTCATCGCCCAGATAAACTCTTCTGTATTGATAAAGAGGGCCGGATCGATAATGCCTTTTTTAATGGTACTGACAACATCTCCCCCTGCGATAAGGGCCCCGCCGGCTTCAAAGATAGCAGCGATGAGGATCGCACCACCCATGGTCAAGGCTTTGGAACCGACCGCCGGTCCTACATTGTTCGCGACGTCATTAGCCCCGATGTTTAATGCCATATAAGCACCAAAAACAGCAGCGATAACTAAGAAGATATTGTTACTTGCATTCTCAGCGCCAAAGGCATACCAGAGTACGCCAACCATGAATGCCAAAGCGATTCCCATCTTTAAAAAGTCGGTCTGTGAACTTTTTTCAGCTTTCTTTTCAATTTTTTTGAGTGTGTGGATATCCATTGCATTCCCTGATTTGAAGTAAGTTGGCCATATCTTATCTATGTGTGTACGCGACATGGACTTTTGTGCCTGAGATTATATCAAATATAGACAGTTACAAATGTTAAGTATAAAAATTTGAAGGAAGGATGGGAGCTAAGCGGACTTAGGCTCCTGTCTATTTTTCTAAAAGATAGGCTTTGATGATCTTTTGATCTTCATAAGGGCGGTTTGCACGTGGGGAGACATCGACCATCTCCAATTTTTGCACGTTTTCATAGCCTGTCTTGACTTCTCCGAAGATAGTATGTCTTCCATTCAGCCAGGGTGTCGGTGCAACGGTGATAAAGAACTGGCTTCCATTGGTTGAAGGACCCGCATTGGCCATTGCAAGGATACCTTTTCTGTTAAAGGTGACATTGGGTGCGAACTCGTCTTTGAAAGGTTTGCCCCAGATACACTCTCCCCCTCGGCCTGTTCCTGTAGGGTCACCGCCCTGGATCATAAACCCTCGGATGATACGGTGGAAGATCAGACCGTTATAGTAGCCGTTCTTGACATGTGTGACAAAGTTCTCTACAGCCAATGGTGCAATTTTTGGAAAAAGCTCAAGGGTGATCTTGCCTTGTGTCGTCTCCAGTACGACAATCGGATTATCCGTAGTGCTTTTTTTTGCCAAGGTCTCATGAAGGGACGATGCTCCAAGCATCAGGTTCAGAGCCAGTAACAGCAAGAGGGGTTTAATCAGTTTCATTGTTTTCTCCTTTTATATGATTAATAAGTTGGTGGACACTTTCGTCTGCGCTCAGGACAAAGCTTTTTTTCCGCGCGCGCGAGATCAGCTGGATAAGACTCTCTTGAGGTGTCTCATCGATGATGACGATGACATAGTCATTGACAACGCATGATAGATGGCTTAGCGGATAGAGCATGATTCCCTGTTTTGCATTGGGGTCATCAAAGAGAGAAGTAAGCGGCGTGAAAAAGCTGTCTATCTCATTTTGTAGTTGAAGAAGCTCTTCCTTGTCATGGTGGACGATGGTAATATTCTGCGCAGCTGTTTCAGGTAAAAGCTGTTCGAGTATCAGTATCGTGTTCATAAAGGTATTGCCGCTTTTAAGGATGAGGCTGTTGGAGAGGTTTTCAACCTCAAGTCCCTCGCAAGCTGCACACATTGCAGGCGTGAGTCGGTAGTTCTCTACCAAAGATACAGACTCGACATCATCGATATCGTAAGATGAGGAGAGCAGGAGCCTCCCTTTTTTATTCAGCAACTGTTTGAGACTTTTGAGATCGGCCGGGTTGATGTCATCACAGACGATTAGGTCATATTTCTCTTTGGAGTGTAGACGTTTTTTGATCGATTCGAAGCTGCTGACCGTGATGTCGGCCGGGTTCAGACCCCAGTGGGAGTTCTCGCTAAAGTGAAAGATCAGGGATTGCAGATGATGGACATTGCACGGAAGCTTGCCAAATATGATCATCTCCATTTGCGGATTATTCATCTTCGCATGCATGGCTTTGGCCACCAGAAGAGAACTTTTACCGGAGCCAGGAAGTGCCTTGATATTGAGAGCATGCTTAATCTCTTTATGGACGGCATCTTGCTGTTCATCTGACATAAGAGTGTTTTTTTCAGGCACAATAAACTCGCCAAAAAGGGCTTGTTTGATCTTGTCGGTATCGTAGCTCTCTCTTTTTTCCCCTAAGACAACTGCTTCATAGTGCTGTTGAGTACTGTCATTGAACAGAGCAAGGGTTTTGGGTATATACTGGTGAAAACTTTCATCAAGGTAATCAAACTCCCCCTCGCTAAGGTTGGGACAGATAAGCACAGAACGCACCGGCGCTATTTGTGTATTGAACATCTCTTCAAAACGCTGTTGAATAAAACCCTTGTCATCCATGGTACGAATATCAGCTTTGGATGTCTTGCCTTTAGCCAATGTCGCAGTGACATTTTCAAGTTCCAGGGCGCTATAGTTGAAATAGTTGAACAAGACAAGACCGGCAGAAGGGTGTATCATGATGTAGCGAACGCTTTTTTTCTCTTTTTGATTAAAGATGACAGCCTTTGTATAAAAGGTTGCCGTCTCGTCAAAACGCAGCTTCAGCTCTTCAAATATCTCATCAGAAGGTGTAAGTTCGGTGTCATTGGCAGCAAAGTGAAATAATTTGGAAAAAAGGCTCAAATACTACCTCGTGTGTTAAGTGGCAGAAATTACCAACAGACTTTTCAAAATTCTATCGAAAGAGACTTTAAAAAAACTATTGTGTGTGAAGTGATTGATTTGTAGAAAGAGATCGGCCGAAGCCGAAAAAGGTAATTATTTACCTGCAGCTACGCGATCTTTAAGACCTTTACCTGCTTTGAATTTAGGAACCATCTTGTCAGATGTAGTATAAGTTTTGTTAGTTCCTGGAACTTTACCGCTT
>JBFFSC010000164.1:0-4415 GCA_041572615.1 Sulfurimonadaceae bacterium | reverse complement strand
GATCAGCTGATTGAAAAAATAGAAAGTTTTCTCAGGTGAGATCACTTTCAATCTTTGGCACTTCATCAGATGCCGGGAAGTCTACACTCTCCTTTGCACTGACCTATCTGTTGCATCGACAAGGCATCAAAGTCGCTCCCTTTAAGGCCCAAAATGTTTCCAACAACTCCTGTGTCTGCGATACCGGCGGAGAGATTGCTCAGCCACAGTTCTTTGCAGCAGAGTCGATTGGACTGACGACGACTGCTTTGATGAACCCCGTCCTCCTTAAATCCGGACGCCAAGACAAGGCCTCACTTATTATCAACGGATATCCCAAGGATGAACAGGATGTCAGAGCCTATTATGCTAACATCGATGGGTTAAAACCCATCGTAAAAGATGCTTATGAACAGCTCTCAAGAGAATATGATGTCATTGTCGCAGAGGGTGCCGGTTCACCTGTCGAACTTAACCTTATGGACAAGGACCTTTCAAACATATACATCGCCAAAACATTCAATACGAAAATCATCCTGGTCGCCGACATTGAAAAAGGTGGCGTCTTTGCCTCCATATGGGGAGTGTATAATCTTCTTCCGCGAGAGCTTCAAGGCAATGTCATCGGTGTCATCATCAACAAGTTTCGAGGGGATGCCAGCTTGTTTGATGAAGGCAAAGATATCATCGAAAATCAGTTTGGTCTGAAAGTCTTGGGGCTGATTCCGTACAAGCCTTTGAACCTTGGATTTGAGGATGTCCAGTCGTTGATGAACTATGCCCAAGACAAGCCTGATGCACATATCAACGTCGGTATTATCAGACTCCCCCATATTAGTAACTTTACAGACTTTGAGCCTCTTATCAATGACCAGGAAGTACTGGTCAGTTTTATAGACTCACCTTCACATAGTGAGCAATTTGATCTGTTAGTGATCCCAGGATCCAAACGGACAATCACTGATCTTGTATGGCTTAAAGACAAAGGCTTTTTCGATAAACTCCGCGATTTTAAGGGTCTATTGCTTGGTATCTGCGGGGGGTACGAGATGATGTTTGAGACCTTGATTGATGAAGAGGGTGTCGAAGAAGAACTCTTAAGACGTGAAGGTGGTCTTGGGTTTGTCAAAGAGGATCTCCATTTTGACACAAAAAAAGTACTTAGAAAAGGAATGTACAAGGCTTTTGATCTGGAACTGCAAGGCTATGAGATCCATCATGGGAAAGCTTCACGACTCTATTTTCACTCGGATAACATCTATGGAAGTTTTTTACACGGTCTTTTCGATAACGATAACTTTCGTCACCTCATCTTTTCACAGATAACACCTTCGTATAAAGGGTATAATTTTAATGACTTTAAAGCAGACAGAATCGATGCTTACTGTTCGTTTATCAATGAGAATATTGACATAGAGACCGTGATACAGGAGATAGAGTGAAAGCACTTTTCATCGGGGGAATCAAAAGTGGCAAGTCACTGCACGCAGAACAGTATGCCCTGAAAAAATCCAAAACCATTCCCGTGTATTTGGCCACGACTGAGTTTATCGATGAAGAGATGAAAATACGTATCCAAGACCATAAACTCCAACGAAGCGAGAAGTTCTTGACCATTGAAGAGTCGATGAACCTCCTTGAAAGCATCCGCCCTATGAAGACCCTTATCCTGATCGAGTGTGTCTCTATGTGGATCAATAACATGCTTTATCACGGTTTTGGCGCTGAGGATATCCAGGCACATATCAAAAAGCTTTTGGAGCTTCCTCATGACATCGTCTTTGTTCAAAACGATGTTGGTGCCGGCATCATCCCCGACAATGCCTTGGCACGTGAATACATCGATATCTCCGGTAAAGTCTCACAACTCTTAGGGCAGCACTGTGACAGTGTCTTTCACTGTATTGCCGGAATAGCGACACAGATCAAAGGAAAGCGGTAATGCAGCATCTTAAAAAGGCAGGGATGGGATTTGCATTGGCTGTTTCGATGCTGACGACCTTGCCATTCTTCAGAGTCCATGATTTCTTCAAAGGTATCAATGGCTATGCGGTGATGTTTTACCCCCTTGTGGGATTTCTGCTGGGCAGTCTTTTATATGCTGTCTCGACCATACTTGAACCTTACCTGCCGACTACCCATCTTCATCTGCTTATATTTGCCCTCTGGGTCATCCTCACCGGCGCACTGCATCTTGATGGTTTATCAGACACTGTAGATGCGCTGTTTGTCTCAAAAGAAAGAGCATCTGAAGTCATGAAGGACCCTCATGTCGGTGCGATGGGGATGACCTATACCGGAGTCTTTCTAATCCTAAAAGCTTCGGTTTTATGGCACTTGGAAACCCTTTGGGCACTTCCGCTTATCCTGATGCTAGCACGCTTCAATACCGTCATTGCTATCTATTTTTTCACCTATATACGTGAAAATGGAATGAGCACCTTGGCTAAACAGGAATTTACTCGAACGCAGTTTATCTTCTCTTCATTTATGGTCCTCACAGTAGCCATTATTTTTTCTTTTGGACCTGTTTTACTTGCACTCTCTTTGGCCTGCGTAATAGTATTCAAGCTATGGTTCTCTAAGCGCTTTGGAGGCTTTAGCGGAGACCTTTATGGCTTCATGATCGAAGTAACAGAGTTGATCCTGCTTCATCTGTTGATTGTATTACAGACGGGAATGTTCTGATATGAAGATCACACTCATACGTCATGGCGAAGTCGACGAAGCCTATCATAAATGCTATAACGGCCATATTGACATCTCTCTGTCAGACAAAGGGAAGGAGGAAGCGAAGACGTTGGCTGATCACTTCAAAAACAACACCTTTGATGCCGTCTTCTGCTCAGACCTTAAACGATGCAGACAGACCCTTAGTGCTTTTGATCTGAACATAACTCCGGTTTTTACACGTGCCCTGCGAGAAAAATCATGGGGACGGCATGAAGGAAAAAACTTTGATCAGATCATCAACGAAGAAGCCTTTGTCTATGAGGACTTTGAGCAGTGGATCAATGCTCTTGACGGCGAAGAATACGCTTCCTATATCAAGCGCATAGAAGGCTTTTTCAAAGGCTTTCTACCCGCAAACCCCTATGAAGAAGTACTCGTCATGACACACGCCGGTGTGATACGCGTCCTCATGCATCTTCTTGAAGGCATCACCTTAGAAGAAGCTTTTTGTCAACCCTTTGCCTATGCTGATTTTATAACACTTGATACAGAAACTTGGACCTTTTCCAAAGCGACTAAGGACTGCGGAGGCTCTCAATGCGTATGATTTTTCTGCTTCTTTTACCCTTGCTTCTCTTTGCTCAAGAGCGTATTATCACATTAGCCCCTTCGATCAGCGAGGTCGTATATGCCCTGGGAAAGGGGGATGAACTTGTTGGCGACAGTGAATACGCCTCCTTCCCCGAAGAGGTCAAAAAAATAACCAAAATAGGCGGTTATGCCAACCCTTCTTTAGAGAAGATATTCGCACTTGATCCTACCCTCGTCATCGGACAGACCCATTATCAAAAGACGCTTCAACAGCTTAATAGATTAGGTATCAAGACGCTGACCCTGGAGATGAGTACGATTGAGAACATCAAAGGCTCAATCAAAAAAATAGCACAGGCTCTCAAGGCAGATCCAACACCCATATTACGACCTATCGACGATGCGATACTAAAAGTCAAGGACTCTGCTAGACAATCCAAAAGAGTCTTGATCGTCTATGGTCTATCCCTGGACATCAACAGAGGTCTTTACATCGCAGGACACAATATCTTCTACGAAGACATCCTGCATCTGTGCGGAGCACAGAATGCTTATGATAAAAAGGAGTTAAGTCAGCCTGTATTGCACTATGAAGGGCTTATAGAGACCAACCCCGACATGGTCATCCTTTTATATCACAGCGCTACAGACGGTGATGTGGACTTTGAAAAAGCCAAAGAGCTTTGGTACAATATTCCTATCAACGCCGCCAGGGACAAAGAGGTACATATCTTGGATAAAGACTATCTGTCCATTCCTTCTCATCGCATCGCACAAAGCATCATCGATATCTGTGAGGTCATCTCACAATGACAGTCAGTGACCTAAGGATAGCCTATACAGATAAGCCCATATTGGAGAATGTTGATTTTATACTTGAAGAAGGTAAACATCTTTGTATCTTGGGACCAAACGGGAGTGGCAAAAGCACTCTGGCCAAAGCGCTATGCGGTCTGCTTCCTTATCAAGGGTCCATCAAGGTTAACCAGCGGGAACTTTCAGCTATTCCCTCTATAGAGCGTGCAAAACACATTGCCTATATCCCTGCAAAGATGGAAAGCTTTGAACAGTTCACCACTGTTGAAGACTTTGTACTCCTGGGCCGATACCCCTATAAGAGTTCGTTCAAGGATTATGCGCCAGACGATAGAACACTTGTTCAAGAGGTGCTC
>JBFFSC010000163.1:0-4435 GCA_041572615.1 Sulfurimonadaceae bacterium | reverse complement strand
TAACTATTTATCGGATTGAACAGATTACTCGGCATCCAAATCCGCCCGACACCCATCGTGATATTCTGAAGTCCAAGGACAACCCTGTTCTTACCATCTTCATATCCTCCATAAAGCCTATAGAGTTTCGCATAGACTTCTCCCTCGCCATAATTGTGGTAAGAGGTCTGTGTCTTGAAAGGAGTGTCTGCCTCCTGACCTTTCACATAAGTATATGAGACCGAGTTGATATACTCATGCCCAAGATAATTGACTCCATCCGCTATGAGCGTTGCAAAATAGTTCCCTTGTATATAGTCCCCGCGAAAACGAAGCCGGTCATAATTATAGATATAGTCTTTGTTCTCAATCGGTGCAAAAGTCTCCTGTGCAATCGTGAAGTTCGTATTCTCAACACTATAATCAAAATCGGCATATATTGTATGCAAGAAGAAAAAAACAGATAAGAAAAAGATTCTAAGCATCAATGATCATACCGTCATTAAGTCTTATCACCCGTCTGACACTCTCAAGAACATAATCATCATGTGAAGCAAAGAGGATACTGATACCTTCTTTTTCGTTAAGCTCTTTCATCATGTCCATCAATGCCTTCGAGTTCTGCGAATCAAGATTGGCTGTTGGTTCATCCGCCAGGATGATCTTCGGTTTGGCAGCCACAGCTCTGGCGACTGCGACACGCTGCTGTTGGCCGCCGCTTAATGCATGCGGAAGTGATCTTAACTTATTATCTATCTCCAACATCTGTGCTACTTCATAGACCCTGTTCCTGATCTCTTCCTCACTAAAACCGCGCAATCTCATCACGAAGCCGATGTTCTCTTCTACATTGAGAACCGGTACCAGGTTATAGGCCTGAAAGACAAAACCCATATCCCTCAACCGTAACTCTGTGCGTGCTTCCTCATCCAAAGAGCCAATCTCTTTGTCATCGAGATATATCTTGCCGCTGTCAATACTATCCAGTGCACCAATCGCATTGAGCAGTGTTGTCTTTCCGCATCCCGATGGTCCGCTTAAAAGTGAAAACTCCCCTGCTTCTATGCTCAGGTCAATATCACGAAGTGCGTGGACCTCTCGTGGCTCCCCTTTGTAAAAATACTTATTAACATTCTCTAATCGTATCACTTTTCTGCCTTGATGACCTCTATCGGGTTTAATTGTTTAATTTTTCTCAGCGGTATGAGAACACTCAGTAATGATGCCGTTATGATCGCTGCAAAGGTACTCGTAAAATAGGAGACTTTGATCGTGCCCATAATAACCGCCTCATATCCCCACATCTCAAGGGCATCTGAAAATGCGCTCAGGTCAAGCCCGTAATCTCTTAAGTATATTAAAAAGACGGCACCCAAAAGAGCCCCGCCAAGATAGCCGAGCAGACCGACAAATATTGCTTCCAAGATGATCTGAAGTCTTATATACCTGTAAGACATGCCTATTCCAAGGACAATTCCAAATTCCCGTATCCTATCCAGTATAGAGACATACATCACCCCGAAGATTCCGACGAAGACAACACTCATGACAATAAAAAAAGTGATCGAGTTGAATATCACCATCATATCCTCCATCTGTTTGATCATCGGCTGAAGCTCCAAAAAGCTTTTTACGTCCAAGTCCCTATATCTGCTCACCAGAGTATCATAAAGCTTCTCATCTTCACCCATGACAGCAATTTGAGTCGCTTCACCCTCTTCAACCCCTAAAAACTGATGTGTCTTTTTTATGTCGATGAACAGAGCACTGTTATCAAGCCGGATGTTCGTCGTCTGTACGATAGCTCTGACCTTCAAGGCTATGGAATTGATCTCGCCTGTACTGTCCTGTGTGGAGAATACGAGCTTTGAGCCGATATCGACTTTGAGCGTCTTGGCAAGTTCCAGTCCGATGATGGCATCACGTTTTCCCAAGATGATTTCACCCTCTTTTAAAAACTCGCTAAATTGCCCAAACCGCTCTTCTTCTTTCAGGTCTATCCCATAAACAGATGCAAACGAGGACTTTCTTGCCGTCGATACAAGGCCGTCGGCTTTTACTCTTAAAACAACCGCTTTCACACCTGGCATCTTCCCTACCTCTGCTTGGATCAGCTTCGCATCTTTCATCCTGTACGTCAGATCTTGCTCAACCCTGTAACCTTTCGCATAGAGACTGATGTCCCCGCTGTCACTTCGTTTATTCTTCTCGATCATATTCTTGACCATTCCGTCATATAGCCCCTGAATACTGAGCATCATACTCATACTCACTGCTATCATAAGGATGACAAGAAGGGTACGTGCCGGCCTTAGAAAAGAGTTTTTCCATGCCATCTTCATAATAAGTCTATACATGTCTCGTCGCCTCTATCGGTCGGAAGGAGTTGATATAAAAATAGGGGTATATCAGACTTAAGAAGTTTAATAAACAGATGACTCCCAAATTCCACATAATCGTAAATGGATTGAAATCAAAGGGCAACTCATCAGATACAATCCCGTACTCTTTGTACATCTCCGCTATGCCCTCGATGACAATCGGATTCAGGCTGTAATAATACGTGATATACCCGGCTATCGGCGTAGCAAGAAAAATGGCAGCCATTGAGATGATAAGCATCTCGTAAAAGAGAAGAGTAAATATATTACCCCGGCTAAGACCGATGCAGCGCAGTACTCCGAATTCCTTGATACGGGAGCTGACATTGATAAATCCATATATCATAATAACAAAAAAGATCACCACTAAAAAAAGCGACAGGGAGATATAACCAAAGATACTGTCGACCTCCATCGCTTCGACCATGCTCTTCATCAGGGTCTTCCAGGTCACTGATTCAAGATGTCCATCATCAAGGGCTTTTACTATCTCACTGTTCACTCTCCCGACCTCAGCCAGGTCATTGACCTTTATCGTGATATACGAAGCCATGTTATGCGCATACATCAACTCGTCAAAATAGGATCGACTGACAAATGAGGCACTGGAGTCAAATTCGAATGAACCCGTCTTGAATGTCCCGCACAGTCTGAAGATATCTGCTGCAAAGGAGTCATCACTCGCACCACCGACAAAACTCACTTCATCAGAGATGTTCAACCGCAGCTTCTTCGCCAGTTCAGAGCCCATATAAAGGCAATTACCGGAATCCTCGCTTAAAAAATCGCCCTCTCTCAAGGCTGTGGCGATAGAACTTAAAACCTTCTCTTTATCCGGTTCTACCCCCACGACCATTGACGCCGCTGAATACTCTTTACTTGCCAGCAGTCCATAGGTCTCATATCTCGATGCGAAGGCCTCGATGCCTTCAATGCCCGAGAGTTTGCTCGTCACCTTTTCAACATCACGAATCAGGTATTCGTTACCACCGACATCGCGGTACTCTTTATGATAGATCTCTATAGCTCCCGTGTAGATCTTCAATGCGTTATCAAGCATGGAATTGTGAGAGCCGTCCTGCCAGGAGATAAAGACAATGAAAAGCATCGTCGATACAAAGGTCAGAATAAAGGTCGTAATCGAGCGTCCCCTGTAAAAGAGGATGTTTTTCAAAGCGAATCTAAACATGCTCTACACTCACCTTGAAAATCTTTTCAATGCACTTTTTTTAAAATACTGCTCGGATATCTCTTTATCATACACCACTTCATCGAGGATGATCTCCGTAAACTTGTTCTGCTTGTCACTCGGCTGGACTCTCCAATAGGTAGGAAGATAATACTCGCCAAACTTCTTGACATTTTCATAAAGAAAAAACCTCACCTCTTTTCCCTCTTCATCATAGAAGATGTCTTTTGTAGAGGTGTACGTCCGCGTATCAACGTTTATGATGACCTTGCCCCAGACCACAGGAGCATCCTCTTTTGGGATGAGTTCAAGCGTTACAAGGTCACCATCACGTTTGATAATCTTTGCATTATAGTCTTCGACGATTGAGCTCTGCTTGACCACATCGTCATTGGTGATGTCGCTTCCCATCCAGTTTTGAAGCATCATAGAAGGGGGTATCTTTATGATCCTCTCTATCTTGGGGACATACTGCCACATCTGATTGCCAAGACTCAAAAAGGTTATCCCCTTGTCTTTTGGAGGGTACAGGACTTTGACAAAGCTCTTCTTGTTCCCCTGTGACCAGTTCTCCAGCTTCATACTTCGTTCATGATTTAACGAAACAACTCTCATGCTGATCTTCATATAGATATTTTTACCGCGGATATTGTTATCAAGTTTCTGGATGATATCCTGTGCTTCATCGGCACAGAGCAAGGTGGATAAAATAAAAAGGGACAAGACTGTTTTTTTCATATTTACCTCTAAAGCTTAGAGTCTTTATGAACAGTATACTAAAACTATTCTTTATCAGGTAATAAACGGGTTGTAGAGGAATGAGGGGAAGAGAGCGGTCCGCTCCCTTGGATGACTATTTCTTTTTGTCGTCTTTCTTAGGAAGGAC
>JBFFSC010000162.1:0-4451 GCA_041572615.1 Sulfurimonadaceae bacterium | reverse complement strand
TGCTTTTAAAGGGATCTTTGATGCCGTTAAGAACAAAGAGGTCAGCTTCATGCTGGCCAACTCGGGATTTTATGTCATTCTTGAACACGACTATGGGGCGCAACGCATTACTACTCTGGTCAACAAACATGTCACGGGGGTAACACAAAAAGAGTTTGGCGGTGTCATCTTTACCCATATTGACAACAAAGAGCGTTTTAACACTCTAAAAAGTATCCAGGGCTCACATTTTGGCGCGGTCAATGAGAAGTCATTGGGTGGATGGCAGATGGCCTGGCGTGAGCTGGTCGAACATGGTATTGACAGAGATGATGATTTTGCTTCTTTGAGCTTTAAAGGAACGCATGACAAGGTTGTCCATGCTGTGTTAAGTAAAGAGATAGACGTCGGGACTGTCCGCACAGATACCCTTGAGCGTATGGCACTGGAAAATAAAATCGACCTCAACAAGGTACATATCATCAATGCAATGAAATATGACGATTTTCCCTTCTTGATCTCTACAAAGCTCTACCCTGAATGGCCTATGGCAAGGCTTCGACACACACCTGACGAACTCTCAAAGCAGGTCGCAATAGCTCTGATGAAGATGCCTTCTGAATCGCCTGCCGCTGTGGTAGGACGTGTTGATGGTTGGACAACACCCTTAAGTTACCAGCCCGTGCACACCTGCTTTCAGATACTTCAGATCCCTCCCTATTTTCATGAGATCAATCTTTTGGAAGTCCTGCAAAAATATTGGGGCTGGCTCCTCTTCTACCTCTTTGGAGCTGTCGTTGGCATCAGCATGCTGATCTATCAGCTTCGACTGACAAAACATTTGAAAAGCACCCAAAACGAACTGGTCCAGACGGAAAAGATGGCTGCCCTGGGCCGACTCGTTGCAGGAATAGCCCATGAGGTCAATACCCCTATAGGCATAGGTGTCACAGCGGCGTCACATCTGAAAAAAGAGATCAAAGACTTTAACAATCACTATAAGAACGAGACATTGACACAGAAAGCTTTTGAGTCATTTATCGATACTTCGGAACAAAGCAGTGAGATCATCTTGAACAATCTCGAACGCGCGGCACATATGATTCAAAACTTCAAGCAGGTCTCCGTCGATCAAAGCAGTGACAAGGTCAGAGAGTTTTTCCTCAAAGAGTACCTTGAAAGTGTCATCATCAACTTGAAACCAACACTAAAATCACACGCACACTCCATAGACATCATCTGTCCTTCAACGTTGATGATAGAGTCGACACCGGGTGTCTTCTATCAGATATTCTCCAACCTTATCATAAACTCCGTCATCCATGGGTTTGAAGATAAAGAGAAGGGACACATCATCATCACCGTACGTTACAATGGAGGGGACAGCCTTGAGATCGTCTATAAGGACGATGGAAAAGGTATGCCTAAAGAGGGGCTTGCAAAGATCTTTGATCCCTTCTATACGACAAAAAGGTCATCCGGTGGAAGCGGCTTGGGTACGCATATCGTCTATAATCTCGTCACGCAGAAACTCCATGGTCATATCACAGCACAATCACACCTCGGAAAAGATATGACTTTTATTATGAACATAAAGGTAAAAGCACATGTTTAAAGATGGAAAACTCACATTTAAAGATGAGGCACCGAAGAAAAGTCCCGTTAAACAAGAACGCTTTTGGAACGTCCTCATCGTAGATGATGACCCTGGCATTCATGAAGTCAGTAAACTTGCCTTGTCAGGATTTGAATTTGAACGCAAAAGATGTCGTTTTATCAGTGCGTATTCAGCCCAGGAGGCAAAAGGCATCTTACAGGATACACCGAACATTGCCTTGGCCTTGATCGATGTCGTCATGGAGACAGACAACGCAGGTCTCGATCTCGTCAACTATATCCGTAACGAACTGAAGAACAAGCTCGTACGTGTTATCCTGCGGACAGGTCAACCGGGCCAGGCACCCGAGGAGAAGGTCATTCATGACTATGATATCAATGATTACAAAGGAAAGAGCGAACTGACCACTCAAAAACTTTATACCTCTGTCCTGACCAGTTTGAGAACATACCGGGATATGGTCGCTATAGAAAGAAACCGTCAGGGCCTCAAAAAGATCATTGCATCAAGTTCATCAATAGAGAAGATCTCTTCCCTTGAGAAGTTTCTCTCTGCCGTTTTAGAACAGCTCGGCGCACTTTTACACCTGACCGACTATGAGACGAATGAGGATATTCCCTCCTTTATAGCTGCTATTGTAGGTGATAGGTGTTTTCAGATTGCAGGTTCCGGGCGCTTTAAAAATGTCACTAAGGAGGTCTTCACTGAAGAAGCCAACAAGGAGATCCGTCCCCTTGTCATGGATGCTATTGCTTCAGGTGATGAGCTGTATCATGAAGGGCGTTATATCCTCCATCGTCCAAGTCAACTCGACTATAGCGGTTTTGTCCTCTATATGGAACTTGAAGAGGAGCTTGACGAGATGGACAAGGACCTTATCCGCCTCTTCTTCGACAAAGCGACTGTCGCCTATGAAAACGCGGCCTTGACCGAAGAACTCGAAGAGTCTCAAAGAGAGATCATCTTTACCATCAGTGAGATTGCTGAGCAGCGCTCGAATGAAACCGGTCAGCATGTCAAACGTGTCGCGCTCTACAGTCAACTTTTAGCACAAGCCTGCGGTCTCTCAGAAATTGAGGTCAACAATATCTACGTCGCTGCTCCGATGCATGATATCGGAAAGATGGCCATCCCGGACAATATCCTTAAAAAACCCGGCAAACTGAGTGATGATGAGATGGATGTGATGAAGACACATGCCAGTATCGGTTTTGACATGCTTAAATCATCCAAGCGTGATATCTTGAAGATGTCGGCCATCATCGCTGAGGGGCACCACGAAAAATATGACGGCAGCGGTTATCCTAAAGGACTTGTCGGCGACGATATCCCCATATACGCCAGAATCGTGGCTTTGGCAGATGTCTTCGATGCCTTAGGCTCCCGTAGGGTCTATAAAGAGAGATGGGAGATTGATAAAATCCTGGAGTTCGTTAAACAGGAGAGGGGAAAACATTTCGATCCAAAGATCGTAGACCTCTTTTTTGAAAACATTGATGAGATCCTGCAGATTCATAACAATAATCTTGACTAGTACCTCTTTGCGGTACCAGTCACTATTTCATGCTGATTTTAGAAGAAGTAGTTTACCTCAAAACGGTATTCGTTGTAAGAGTTGTAATCTTCAGAGCCAGCACTCGCATCTGCATCGACCATCGCCATACGAAACTTCAACTCGACATTCGGAGCATTTTCAAAAGTCTTGAACAGATCCAGGTGAAGAATCCCTCTATCTGTCTTCGATACAGTACCTGCATCGATCTTTGTCTGATCATAATCCATATAGGCATAATCTAGCGCAGCGCGGACACCCTCTACCATACCTGCTTTTCCAAAATCATAGATACCTTGCAGCATACATGACTTTGTATTGGCTTCCCAGTTGAACTGGGCCATTGAACGGGTGTACCCCCCTGTCGGAAATCCACGCCATGGGGCGATCAGGTCAGCCTTGTCAAGTACGGCAGAATACCCTGCCATGATACTTCCTGCTCCTTTTGAAAGTTTGAGACGTGCCATCCAAGCACCCCCGTCGACACTGTTAGGGTCATCATACGAGGCCAATGCCTGTGCCGTAGGTGTCTGATCAATTGCAAGTGCACCTGAAAGCGCTGCACCACCGATTGCTCCTGCCCCCTCATCCATTTGATGGACATAACGTGCACCCGGTGTCAATGACCAGCCATCCCCCAGTTTAATCTTGTAGTTTACCTCGGCGATTGCTGAAGATACAAAGCCATCAATATACATTCCGTCAACATTGAGTTTGAGTCCTTCGATCGACTTGTTCTCAAGCGTAGCTACCAACATTGCCGGTTCGACATCTTCACCTACAGCTTGAATATTCGAAACACTAAGACCTTTATGTATACCCGAGTCATCTTGGGCATCCGGATTAGTCTTCCAGTCATCATAGGCGATAATACTATGAAAGTCCCTATGATCACGAAGCTTTTGACGATTAAAATAGGCTAACCTTACGTTTGTGTCAGCAAGGTCATTACTTTCAAAACTTACACCCTCAAAAGTATTGGGGATCATCTTTGAATCATTTGAACGTATCATCGTACTTTCAAAGATCTGACGTCCCACTTTGATACTACTCTGTGCGAATTTATATTCAAGATACGATACCGCCAATACATCAATATGTGAGCCGCTGCCTGTTGCTCTTGAATAGGTGTCTTTACCTGATTTTCCATAATCACCGCCACCATCTATAGCATTATCTGTATTGATGGCATGTGTTGTATAGAAACCCGCCGTTACACCAAATCCGTTAAGATATCCTGTACTGTAGATCAGACTACCACCAACACCCCATGCGGTGTGGTCTTTTGTCGAACCCGGGTTT
>JBFFSC010000161.1:0-4498 GCA_041572615.1 Sulfurimonadaceae bacterium | reverse complement strand
GTATGATGTTAAAGATTTTAGTGATGCACTAACACCATATTTATTAATTGGTCTCGGTTATGAAGATGTAGAAGATGAGCCTCGTAACGCTTATGACAGTTCCTTCTATGGTAATTATGTGGCTGGTATCAAATGGAAAGTCCTTGAAGACATTGCCCTGCGTGCAGAAGTGAAACACCTGATTCGTACGGATGATGGCGGGAATGAACTCTATTATGGAATAGGGTTGAGCATTCCCTTTGGTGAAAAGACACCTGCTCCGATGAAGGAGAAGGAGCCTGCTCCGGTTGAGGAAGAACCTGTTGCAGCAGTTGTAGCTCCTTTGGATGGTGATAAGGACGGAGTAATAGATGATAAAGACAGATGTCCAACGACACCGGAAGGCAGGTCAGTAGACGAGAAGGGATGTGAGCTTGATGGGGACAATGACGGGATTGTTGATGCTTTGGACAAATGCCCGAATACGGTCACCGGGGTGAGCGTTGATGTGAATGGATGTGCTGAGAGTATCATCTTGGCGATCAAGTTTGAAAATGCATCATCGAAGATCAATGAAAAAGATTCGCCACAGCTGCAGGAGTATGTGGAGTTTATGAAACGAAATAGTGCCTATGATGTGACAATCATCGGTCATACGGACAGCAAGGGATCTGCAGTGTTCAACCAAAGACTTTCTCAACAAAGAGCTGAAGCGGTAAAAGCCAACTTGGTCAGCGGCGGTGTTGAAGCATCTCGCATAACAACAGTCGGTAAAGGTGAGGATGAACCGATTGCAGATAATGGTACGCCGGAAGGCAGAGCAGAGAACCGTCGAATTGAAGCGAAATTAATTCTCAAAAACTAGGGTTGTTAAGTGAAGAAAGTTCTTTTGGCTTTCTTCTTAAATAAAAAGCAGAGTTTTTCAGCTTTTTAAAAAAGGTTTTCACGCTCTCTTTGGTTCTTACAGTACTGTTTTGCAGCTTTGAGGTTTTCTTTCTTCTCGGCATCTGCCAATGCGTCAGGGTTGACGTTCTTAAGATAATACTCGACATATTTACATAGGTTGAGGTCGCCGACAATATGAGCATCTTTTTTGAACTTCTGTACCATGGCCGATTTTTCGGAATCAACAAAGAGCTTTTCATTGAATTCATATCCAAAATAGCTCAGAGACTGTGTGTACTGATAGTCAAGCTTCTCTTTGACCGTTTTGAAGAAATCAAGGAATACCGCCTTATGTTCCGCTTCGAAGTTTTGTAAAAGCGTTTGCACTTCATCAAGTTCATTTCGTCGTTGTCCCAGAAAGTGTACGGTGTCGACATGTTCGCGACGGAGCATTTTCAATGCATCGATCTTCTCTTGGGGAATATCTTTGACCGCTGTCGTCTCACGCAGTTTCTTCATCTTCGCATTTTCAGATTGCAGTCGGGTGTGAAGACTCTCTTCACTGGCGATAAGCATCTGAAGTTCGGCTTTGAGGGCATCATATTTCTTTTGCTGTGTGACATACTCCTCCTGAGCATGTAAAAACTCTTTGTTATAGACCTGCATGGCATGCTTGCTTTTCGCCCTGAACTCTGTATAGGCCTGGTCTAAAGCCTGAATAATCTTGAATGAGCTTAGCAGTTCGGCGTTATAGATGGCTTGATCGAGGTCCTTCATCATACCTGCAGCTGAAAAGATGAAATCTTTAAATACAGAGTATTTGAAACTTTCGTCAAAGTCAAAAGAGATCATCATAAAGTATTTTTTGACCAGCTTGACATCTTTTTGAAAAAAAGAGAGAACCACATCTTTCTGTGGCGTAGTGAGATTTATCATATTTGCCTCGAGTTAAATATAAGATATTTTAGCACAGAAAAGTTTGGTGTGAAAGATATTATGAAGATTTATGAAAAATAGTTGGCTATATCATAAAACTAAGATGTACAGAGGGTATAATTGCACTATGTCTAGAGTTGATAACGAAAAGTTTTACGCAGCTGCGATCAAAAAGCATGGGGACTCGCCAAAGGGAGTGCACTGGAACTCCCTTTATTCTCAGCAGAAACGTTTTGACGTACTTCTGTCATGTATTGATGATGAGGACTTCTCCGTTGTGGATGCCGGATGCGGGTTTGGTGATCTCTATGGTTATCTGAAAAAACAAGGTGTCAAGTACTCTTCTTATGTCGGACTTGATCTCAGTCCTTCGATGGTAAAGATTGCACAAAAGAAGACAGGGTGTGAGATATATGAATCTGATATCTGCAGGGATGTGTTGCCTCGTGCCGATTATTACCTCTGCAGCGGGGCGATGAATATCCTGAGTCGTTTTGATACCTATCTTTTCATACGCAACTGTTATGAAGCCAGTAAAAAAGCTTTTGTCTTTAATCTTTTGATGGGAGAGGATGACTCTTTGATCTATAACCATTTTTACCCAAGTGAGTTGCAGCAGCTTTTTGATGAACTCGGAGCAAAGGTGACAGTGAAAAAAGGGTATTTGAAACATGACTTTACGGTCTGTCTGGAGAAGAACTGATGTGTGCGATTTTTGGGATTATCGGTGAGTATGACGGTGCGGTAGCACGAAAGGCCCTCTCTCTGCTCTCTCACCGCGGACCGGATTATTGCGGTATCATCGAAGAGAAAGGTCTCTTTATCGCGCACAACAGACTGAGCATCGTCGACCTGAGTGAAGAGGCTTCCCAGCCGATGCGCAGTGAGGGTGTGATACTCAGTTTCAATGGAGAGATATACAACTTCAAAGCTCTCAGGAAAGAGCTGGATGTCCCTTTCAAGACGCAAAGCGATACGGAAGTCGTCCTTGCAGCCTACCTGAAGTGGGGAGTCTCTTTCGTGGATCATCTTGAAGGGATGTTCGCCATCGCGCTTTACGACAAAGGCAAACTCTATCTCTTTCGTGACCGTTTGGGTAAGAAACCTTTGTACTTCATACGCGGGTCGGGTCAGTTCGTCTTCGCTTCAGAGATAAAGGGAATACTTCCTTTCTTAAAACACAAACATATGAATGAAGATGCATTGCATGCCTATTTGAGCTTTTTGGCTCCGACACCCCCTTACACATTTTATAAGGGTATTGAGAAACTTGAATCGGGTCATTTCGCACTCTATGAAGAGGGAAGACTTCACATCAAAGCCTATTATGACCTTTTGCCGAGCAAGATCACGATCAGTACGGAAGAAGAGGCTTTAAAGACAATAGAGTCTACATTAAGAGAGAGCATTGAAAAACGTCTTATGGGTGATGTGGAAGTGGCATCACTACTTTCAGGTGGCGTTGATTCGTCATTGATCGCAGCAATGACATCGAAGATGGGCACACGATTGAAGACCTTTTCTTTAGGATATGAGGGGTATCAACAGTATGATGAACGCAAGTATGCCAAAGAGGTGGCAGCATATATCGGTGTGGAGAACATTGATGTTGAACTCTCTAAAGATGACTTTTTCGAGAACCTTGATGCGGTGAGCTATGCTCTGGATGAACCGATCAACGACCCCGCGGCCATCCCTTTATATATGTTGTTTAAAAGGGTCAAAGAGGAAGGAATAAAGGTTGTGCTTAGTGGGGAGGGTGCGGATGAACTCTTTTTGGGGTACCGGCAATATTTTGAGTACCTTGATATTGAAAAGGCAGCAGACCTGCATCACAAGAACTGGCTCAAAAAGTATTTTCGTTCGAACTTCTCCATGAACAGGGAATGGGAATGGTACAAACGTGTCTTTGACTCGGAGGTCCTGTTTAGAACCAGCGGCGAGAAGTTCACCGATATGCAGAAGAATATCCTGATGCGTCAGAATGTCAAAGACGGATTCTCCATGAAATACCTTCAAAAGTATCGTGACCGGTATGAGGCTTTTGGAAATGGCGATGAGAGCCAGTGGTACTCCTATGTGGATCTGAAACAGTTTCAGGCCGAGCATTTCCTAAGTAAGCTTGACCGTGTCTCTATGGCACATAGCATTGAGGGAAGAACACCTTTTCTTGACCATAAACTGGTAGAAAAGGTCTTTGCCATCGAACCGAGCCTTCGATATCAATCGGGTGTGACAAAAGCACTTTTAAAAAAGGTGGCGGCTTCATACCTGCCTGAGCGCATCATCAACAGAAAGAAAAAAGGGTTTTCATCGCCATACCTGGAATGGCTTATCGAAGCAGGAGAGCTTGAGCGTATTCTAAAAGTAAATGAGCAGACAGGCTTCTTTTATGACGAGGTCCTGCAAGAGTATATCAACAGGGGAAAACAGGGGCGTTTCAAACAGCACCTCTGGGGGTTGTATCTCTTCTCCAGGTGGTACGAGAAAGAGTTTTTATAGACGAGGCAGTTTACTCCTCTTTCATCAGAAAGGAGAGCTCCAGGGTACCGGAGATGTAGTTGGCAAAAAAGGTGAGAACTTTGAGGTCTTCATCGGTAAAGTCGCCGTCTTCTTTGTTAAGCAGTTGAATAAGCCCGATAACAGTACGTTGTGAATCGAAGATAGGGACGGTGATCATATTGACTGTTTCAAACCC
>JBFFSC010000160.1:0-4510 GCA_041572615.1 Sulfurimonadaceae bacterium | reverse complement strand
TCTGACGTCATCATCGTTTTATAGCCATACTCTTTACAGAGGTCGATTACCTCTTGTGAGTCAGTGGCAATGGCGACTTCATCCAGGTGCTCAACCTGTTTGGCCGTTCTGATGACCATCGGAAGACCGCCAATATCAGCCAAAACCTTTTTTGGAAAACGTGAGGAAGCAAGTCGTGCAGGGATGATAATCATTTTTAACCTTTATTTGGATATAATCGCTTTAATTTTAAAGAAGTATACCCAAACAAGGAAAAGAGACTGCTTTTATATCAGCCCCAAGAGGGATATTGTTACAACAGTGATTCTATCTACCTTTATGATTTCATCTCTTCGTTCAACATCAAAGGACGTCTTTTGGATGTGGGAAGCGGTTGCGGGGTGTTGGGGCTTTTAGTCGCGCGTGATAACAAGGTCCGGGCAGAAGGTGTTGATAAGCAGTGGGCTTTTTGTCAATATGCCTCGAAAAATGCCGAGGTAAACGGCATTGACTATACGATGCATCAGGGTGACTTCTTGGAGTTTCAAGATGAGAAGGGGTTTGACGTCATCATCTCAAACCCTCCGTTTTATCATGAGGGCTCTTCAAAGAGTGAGAATGAGATGCGCCATACAGCAAGGTATAACACGCATCTGCCGATGGAGAGGTTCTTTAAAAAGGCATCGAAGCTTTTGGGACCGCGAGGCCATTTTATCTTTTGTTATGACCCGCAGCAGTTTCAAAGTATCTGTATTGCTCTGGCTGCTGCCAAATTGACGATCGAGACGGTACAGTTCATCCATCCCAAGGTAGACAGAAAGGCCTCTTTGGTGATGGTGCAGGCGCGAAAAGGCTCACGCTCCCTGATGAAGACGCGAGAGCCGTTTATCGTCTTTGAGCAGGATGAGTTCTCTGCGACTGCTCAGGAAATCTATAAAAAAGCAAGGACACACAGTATAAAATGTACCCTATAATGCGTGAAGACGGTTATGACTACTCATTTGATCCGAATGCCTGTGAGACTTGCGGAGGAAACTGCTGTACGGGTGAGAGCGGGTATATCTACTTGAACCAGAAAGAGATGGAAGCGATAGCGGGACACTTGGAACTCTCTATGGCAGAGTTGAAAGAGAAGTTCCTGTTTAAAAAAGGATACAAGTTCTCTATCAAAGAGCAGATTGTCGAGGGTTCACACGATTGTATCTTCTTTGACAGGGCAATCAATGGTTGTGGTATCTATCCGGCCCGACCTACACAGTGCCGTACCTTTCCTTTTTGGCCCTATTTTAAAAAGCATGAGGATGAGTTGCGAAATGAATGCCCGGGGATAGTGTTTCACACGACCAAGGTTTTAAATACGGGAGCATCGATGCTTGATGAGCGAAAGGAAAATGATGCAGTTTAAGGGATTCTCTTTACTTCTGATGCTCTTCATGCTTGTATTGGCAGGGTGCTCCACACAGCAGATAAACCTCCCATCCAACGAAAAGGTGTTCGAGGATGAGGACAAGCTGATCATGTGGGCTCTATATGCCAAAGGTCAGGGTGATGCCAATACGACGATCTCTCTGTATGAGGTTCTTTATGAAAAGTCGGGCAAGACAGAGTACAGAGACGAAGAGCTGATTACTATGATCCAGTCCAAGCAGTACGAGAGGGCCTTGGAAAAAATAGAAGGTTATAAATCCAGGCTCGATGCGAATGAGCTGGATGTCCGTTTGGAACGTATCAAGATAGCGGCATTGATGGAGACAGGCGCTTATGAAAATGCCAAAGAGTTGGCATTAGCCCTGGTCGATGAGACAAAAGAAGCACACGATTATCAGCAGGTAGCTGCGCTTTATATGATTCAGGGACGTTATGAGATTGCATTGAGATATCTGCAGCGTGCCTACTCGATTAATTATGATGAGAAGATACTGGACAAGATGGCTATTATCCTCTACGTCAACCTTAATCAAAAAAGTGAGGCGCTCTCCTATCTTGAGACACATATGCGCCTTCACGGCTGTTCGGAAGTGATCTGTCTGCGTCTGGCCAGTTTTTACAGTGAAGAGAACAACATCGAAGGGATGTTGAGAGTGTATAATAGGCTGTATGAGAACACCAAGGACGAGAAATATGCCAAGACTATCGTCAAACTGTACAACTACAAGAAAGAGGTCATTCCCCTTATTCAGTTCCTGGAAAAAAGCGGAAGTGATGATCCTCTTCTTCTGCAGCTTTATATCTCGAATCGAAACTATGCCGGGGTAGTCAGTCTGGGTGATAAGCTTTATCAGGAAGACGGTGACCCCTATTATCTTGGGCAGAGTGCTATCTTTGAGTATGAAGGTGCGAAGGACAAACAGGACAAAGTAATGATCCAATCGGTCATGAAAAAACTGCAGACGGTTATCGAAAGTTCGCAGGATTCTGTCTACCTAAACTATCTCGGCTACCTTTTGATTGATCATGACATCGATATCAAAGGGGGGATGGACTACGTCAAAAAAGCCTTGGAGAGTGAACCGGAATCACCTTTTTATCTGGATTCCCTGGCTTGGGGGTATTACAAGCAGGGACAGTGTAGAAAGGCTTTAAACCTGATGAAAAAAGTGCGTAAAAACCTGGATAAGGATGATCCAGAAGTTGACGCCCATGTCAAAAAAATCCATGAATGTATCAAGAAAAAAGGAAAGTAAAAGTTAATGATTTTAGATGATATTATCAAAAAGACAAAAGAAGACCTCGAGATAAGAGAAAAAGAGTTTACGCTGGATTGGCTGGGACGTTCTTTGGCCTTTAATGCAAGACAACCTCGCCCGGTACACGAGTATTTGAAGTCAACCGAAGAGGAGCCTTATCGTATTATCGCTGAGGTAAAAAAAGCAAGCCCGTCGAAGGGTATTATCCGTGAAGACTTTGACCCTCTTGCGATAGCACAAGCCTACGAAAGAGGCGGTGCCAATGCTATTTCAGTGCTTACCGAACCACATTTTTTCAAAGGAAGCCTGGATTACCTCGCAGAAATCCGCCGATATGTCGGCACACCGCTGTTAAGAAAAGATTTTATTGTCTCGAAGTATCAGATCCTTGAAGCACTGGTCTACGGTGCTGACTTTATCCTGCTTATCGCCAAGGCGCTTTCACGTTCTGAGCTGAAAGAACTGTTGAACTATTCCCGTCACTTGGGGATGGAACCCCTCGTTGAGATCCATGACAAGGCTGACCTGACTAAGGCGATCTTTGCCGGTGCAGATATCATCGGGATCAATCACCGTAACCTTGAGACCTTCGAGATGGATATGGAGCTGTGTCATAAACTTATCCCGTTGATCCCTAACGGCAAGATCATTGTCGCCGAATCGGGTATTTATGAGCATGGACAGCTTGAAGAGTTGAACAAAGTCGGTGTCGATGCTTTCCTTGTAGGTGAGTCGTTTATGCGTCAGGATGATGTTGAAGGTGCAATTCGCAAGCTGAAGACGGGGAAATAAGACTGGGAAATGTGACTTGAGTAAAAGTCAAGTCAGTATCTTATTGGGGTGATACGGTACTTTAGGCATACCTATACATTATCACTGGCATTAATAAAACCCACATCAAAAACAGAGACCATACTCTTCCTTGAAATATGTTGTAGTCATTCAGTAGATGCGACCACGAATGGCCTGCGACATAATGACCAAAAGTAAATTCAAAGAGGATTGTTGCAGTAAGCCAAATACTACCTATCAACCATGCTTGAGTTGATGATTCAATACGCCATATGTGATGAATATAAAATACAAACATACCAGAAAAGACAATACCCGTTAAAGTTGATATTTGATGAGCTGAAAGCTCTGATATTAATTTTCCGTAAGTTTGTTCGCGCAATATTCCATTGGCTATTGCGATGAGTACCAGTGCAAACCAAAGCAGGGAATATTTGAGTATCATGATTTTTCCTTAGAAAAATAAAAAGAGTGGTTACGCTAATAACTTTTTAACGACCTCATTGATACGTTTTCCATCAGCTTTACCCGAAAGCTGCTTTGAAGCTGTTCCCATGACTTTACCCATGTCCTTCATCGACTCGGCACCCACTTGTGCAATGATCTCTTTGACAGCTGTTTCAAGTTCGGCATCATCAAGCTGCGCAGGCATGTAGACCATAAAGGTCGCAATCTCCGCTTCCTCTTTTTCTAGAAGGTCGTCACGTCCGGCGTCCTTGTACTGTGCCGCTGAGTCCTGGCGCTGTTTTACCTGTTTTTGGATGATCTTGCTTACATCTTCGTCTGTCAACTCTTTTCTCTCATCGACTTCTACCTGTTTGAAGGCAGATAGCAATAGCCTCAAAGCATCTCTTTTGGCTACATCTTTAGCTTTCATAGCAGCTTTCATATCATTATTAATCTCTTCACGTAGTGCTGACATCGTTATCCTTTGGTGTTGGAACTTAATTTGCTTAGAATTATACATGAATAAAACATATCTCACAATATTACTGGCACTTGCTGCATTTACAGGTTGTTCACAACATGTCGTTGATCCCGAGATCGATTTT
>JBFFSC010000159.1:0-4530 GCA_041572615.1 Sulfurimonadaceae bacterium | reverse complement strand
TGTTGATATCGTAGCTACTACTCTTGGTGGTGGTTTCGCTGGTCAAGCAGATGCACTACGTCACGGTATCTCTCGTGCGCTAGTAAAATATGATGAAAGCTTCCGTGCTATTCTTAAACCTGAAGGTATGATGACTCGTGACTCACGTGTTGTTGAACGTAAGAAACCAGGTAAACGTAAAGCACGTCGTTCTCGCCAGTTCTCAAAACGTTAAGAATCTTATTTACATTTTTATATGTACTTAACGTTTCTTTAGCAAAACGTTAAGAACTCTCTTTCGTTTTTTATCTCCCCTTTGGGAGATATCCTTCAATATATAATTTTCTTCATTCTTTTAATGTTTCAATCAGTTTTTTTGAATAGTCATATTTACATCAACTGGTATATAATTGTCTTTTTTAATAAGGAATTGAATTGAGAAATGTACTATTGACGCTTGCCGTGTCTGTGTTATCGGCTCATGCAGCTGATTCTGTCAGGACATGGTTTGAAGAGGGAAAGACCAAGGGTAATATTCGTTATTACTATATTGAAACAAAAAAAGACAGTGGTGCTTCACATACATCTGCCCATGCCAATGCAGTTGGTGGTCAGCTGTCTTATAGCACGGGGAATTGGAACGGTTTCCAGATGGGCGTGACCTTTATGACGACGAATGGTTTTGCTTTGCCAAACGTAGTTGACACATCAATTTTGGGACGTGATAATGCTGTACGTCAAGGTTTACCAGCGGGGCATCCTGTGGCACAAGAGTCTTTTTCTGTTCTGGGAGAGGCATTTGTCAAATATAGTTATAAAGATCTGCAATTGCTTTACGGACGTAAAGTAATCAAGACATCTTTGGTGGATGCTAAAGATGTACGCATGCTTCCTTCTGCAGTGCAGGGTGCATTCATAGACTATAAAATGCCTTACGGTACGACAATGGGTGCGGCTTATCTAACCCATTTTAAACAGCGAACATCCGATAAGTTTGTCAATATCGTTAAACACGCTTTAGGCAATAATACACAAGCGATTACAGGCCATGATGAAGGCGAGGTTGTTCAAGTTGATGCCGTCTATCAAAGTGATGCGACAACGGTGAAGGTTTACGATGAGTATGCTCAGGATTTTATGAATGCGCTTTATCTGGAAGCTGTATATAAAGGTAAGATGGGCGAACATTATGATTACCATGTAGATGCGCAATATATCAATCAGATGAGTGTGGGAAATGCCGACACTAATCTTCAAAATGACAATACTCTAGCGGGCGGTCAGATCCAAGTGAATGCCTTCGGTGTTAAGGCCGGTGTGAAGCGAAGTGAAACGGCTCTAGATGTTGCATGGACAAAAGTATTGAGTGATGCCGATAAACATGATTCACTGGTATTGCCATGGGATGGTACACCATTGTTTACTAATATGATTACTTCTAATGACCTTTTCCAGTCCAACTATGGCAAAGCCTTAAACGCCGACAGTATTTATATCGGGGGATCACAGGGAATTCGTTTAGGCTATACACAGACCTATGATTTTACCGGTGTCAAAGGCTTTAAGACAGCCCTATCATACTTGAACATCAGTAATGACAAGTTCAGCAATAATCAGCGTGATTACAATGCTGTTATCGCTTATGGTGTTGGGGACTTTTCTTTGGCATTAAAGGGGATCTGGGTACGTTATAATACATCAGCTTCAGCAACAGGAACGATTGCGCAAGATGATAAACTGACACAATATCGTGTCATTGCAAACTATAAGTTTTAAAACTAAAAAAAGGAAAACAGATGAAAAAAACAGTATTGGCATTAGGTGCAGCAGCACTTCTATCAGTGACGGCAACGGCTTCAGAATACGGTGAAAAACATTGGGATTATTCACAAAACGGTCCGGCACACTGGAAAGAGTTTTCCAAGACGTGTGGTGCAGGGCATTCCCAATCTCCTATCAATATTGTTCCGGGTAAGACAGTGTCGATGAACCATCAATACGACCTGCATATGGATGAAGATATCCACACGACTGCAAAGGTTATCGATAATGGTCATTCAATCAAAGTGACGCCGCAGGTAGGAGGTAAGATCGAACTACATGGTGAGACATTCCAGCTTCTTCAGTTCCACTTTCATGGGAAGAGTGAACACACAATTGACGGCAAACGTTATGACATGGTCGCCCACCTTGTGCACCAGAATCCTGAGACAAAACAGCTGGCTGTGGTAGCCGTCTTTTTTGAAGAGGGAAAAAACAATCCGATGTTGGACAATATCCTTAGCGGTATAGGTAAAAACATCCGTATCGATCCACAAGACATCCTTCCGGATGACACAGCGCACTATTACCACTATGTCGGTTCATTGACGACACCTCCATGTTCGGAAAACGTACAATGGTACCTGCTTAAAAAACCTGCAACGGCATCCAAAGACCAGATCGATGCCTTCAGAAAATATTATGTAGACAACGAACGTCCTGTCCAGGAACTCTACGATCGCCAGATTGAGTCTAACTAAATACAACAGATAAAACCAAGACTTATCGGGTCTTGGCTTACGCTTTTGCACATGTCCAAACTTTCTTCACTAAGTTAATAAAATAAGCATCCTTTAATCACAGTTTATGTTAAAATAGTCCTAAATAGCGCACAATTGGGGAGTTGGCATGAATGTAAAAAGTATAAAGTTTAAGTTGATAGCACTGGTTGCAGTCTCTTTGCTTGTCATCGCAGTGAGTATCGTCACTATCTCACTATCTAAAACCTCAGAAGCTTTGGTACAGAGCAATATGGCACTTTTAGATGCTGTTAAAGAGTCCAAGACGGATCACATTGTAGATTTTTTAACGACGATCAAGCTTTTGATACTTTCAAAATCGAGTGATATGGCAACTGCAGAGACAATATGGTCTCTGGAAGAGAGTTTTGAAGAGCTTGAGAGTATCGAAGGACTCTCTCTTGATAAAGTTGAAAACTCATTGTTGGAGCACTATGAAAATGAGTATCTGAATCATGTGAACTACAAGATGAAGGACTCGCCTCAAAGACGTGCGACATCTGAGTACCTTCCGCACAAGAAAAGCGGACAAGTCGCACAATTTCTTTATATCGTAGACAACCCTAACAAGCTGGGTGAAAAACAGAAGCTTCAGATGAACAAGAACTATGTGACGGAGTACTCCAAAAATCACATAGAGATTCACCGGGCTTATGTTGAACTGCTGAAAAACTTTGGATTGTATGATATCTTCCTTGTGAATAAAGACGGGGATGTTGTCTATTCGGTTTTTAAAGAGAAAGACTTCGGGACAAATCTTGAGACAGGTGTCTATAGCAATACAGGGTTGGGAGAAGCCTTCAAGAAGGCAAAAAAACTTGCCAAAGGCGGTACAATCGCTTTTGCAGACTTCAAGCCTTATGAGCCTTCATATAACGAACCTGCAATGTTCCTTGCCTCACCTGTTGTCTATATGGGTGATTTCGAGGGCGCGATCATCTTTCAGCTTCCGAAAGGAAAGATCAATGAAGTCATGAACTTCGAGGGGCATTACGAGAAAGCGGGGCTTGGAAAGACAGGTAAGGCGACACTGGTCTGTGAAGACGGATGTATGAAAAATGACAGCCGTTTCATCGATGGAATGGATGACCCGGATGTTAAAGCATCTGGTACGACAATCGGTGTACTTAACGTAAAGTCTGCATCTACGGAAGCTATCAAAAGAGGTGAGAGCGGTTCTTGGATCATTGAGGATTACCGTGGAGTCAATGTATTGAGTTCATATACGCCGGTAGAGATCTTTGGACAAAAATGGGGGATGGTCGTGGAGATTGATGAAGACGAAGTCCTTGAGAGTGTACATGCAATACGTAACGTTATTCTAGGTATCTCAGTCATTATCTTTATCGTTTTACTACTTATCAGTATTTTCCTGGTACAGCAGCTTATTATCGCAAAACTTGCAACCCTGCAGTCAGCTGCTTACGACCTGGCAAAGGGTGAGGGAGATTTGACACAGCGTATCAATGTACCGGTAGGCGATGAAATCTATGAAGTAGCAGAGAACATCAATGCCTTCATCGAAAAGGTAAACACGACAGTCTCCGAAGCAAAACGTTCTTCGTATGAAAATACAGCTATTGCCAAAACACTTTCTGAAGCATCACTTGTCATCCGCGGTAAAACAGAAGATGAAGCGCGTATCGTAACGGACGTATCAGAAGAGGGTACAGAGCTTCAAAATGTGCTTAAAGCGTCGATCGAGCAGGCTAAGATTACTAAAAATGATATTGATTCGGCGGGCAGTATACTTAAAGGTGCGAACGATCAGATCATCCACCTGGCCAATGAGGTTCAGGTAAGAGCGCATGAAGAGGTCGAGTTGGCACAGAGACTTGAGCAGTTAAGCTCTGATGTCACACAGGTCAAAGAGGTCTTGACGGTTATCTCTGATATTGCCGAGCAGACGAACCTTTTGGCACTTAATGCAGCGATTGAGGCGGCACGTGCTGGTGAACATGGACGCGGGTTCGCCGTCGTTGCGGATGAG
>JBFFSC010000158.1:0-4555 GCA_041572615.1 Sulfurimonadaceae bacterium | reverse complement strand
GAGCCATAAAGCGAACCGCTGAAGCCCGGACCTTTGTCACCAAAATCAAGACTGGCAATATCCACAATGGCAAAAGCACTTAGAAAAAAAAGTTGTGTCAGAAGAAAAAATCGAATCATAATCATGCCTAAAACAGTATACGCAATTGTAGAAAAAAGACTCTAAAAGGAAGCTAACACCGCCCGGGCGGTGAGACTTAGTAGTTGATGATCAAGGAGGCGAGAAAGACACGGTCCGTGCGTTTCCTACCTTCTGCCGGGATATTTTTATAATCTACCTTATAGCTCATACCTAATGAAAAGGTACTGTTAAGAGCACTCTCTATCGCTGTCTTTGAGTAGACAAAATAGTTCTCAAAATGATCGAACTGCGATTTAAAGCTAGCATCCTGAGCAAAGTCCAAATTCTCTAAAACTGCCCATGTATATTTGAAACCAGCTACCCATGAGGCGTACTCATTCGTCCCGCCATTTTGAATATCATCTTTTGAGTATAGGGCATTTGCATGCAGTTTCAACTTATGTGTTTCATTGTCAATTGCTTTATAACCAAAACCTGGACCGGTATTAAACTGGTAATCAAATCCTGAGAACTTGTCTTCGCCATAATATACAAGATAATTAAAATATATGCGTTTTGTAAGATCTCTGTCGTATTGCAACAGAGCACTCCATTTGTTGTTATCTTCCACTCCGTTGCTGCTTGACTGCAATGCATCAACATCCAAGGTTATTGTGTTCTTCTTGCGCTTGCGTTCGCCATGAAAATCCAAACCGAACCGTGTCGTATCCGTATTCCCTTTCGTATTGCTGTATGAAAGTACAGTTTTTGTTTTGTACCTTGCCTCATCACTTTGTTGTTGAACCTTTTCAATACGCTTCTGGGCATTTTTTAGTTTAGCCTTTGCTGCAGCTATCTCCGTCTTTGCTTCTTCTGCGATAAGTTCGGCAGCTTTAAGTTCAGCCTTCTCTTGTGATATCTCCTCCTCACTAAGTGCTGCTGCTAGCAGACTCGTCGCCAGATAAGGCACTAACCAAAAACTTTTTTTCATTGTTTCTCCTGCTCTTGTATATTATTTAAATGCACATCCATCTGTGGGTATGGAATACTAATACCTTTTTCATCAAAGGTCAACTTTACCTTTTCCATCATGTCAAAATAGACACTCCAGTAATCTTCACCCTTCACCCAGGGACGAAAGGCAAAGTTCACCGAAGAGTCCCCCAACTCTTTTACACCGACAAAAGGCGCCGGATCAGTAAGTACGCGCTCATCTTCTTTCATTATGTTTTCTAGTATGGATTTCGCAAGCTTCAAGTCATCATCATATCCGATACCGAATGTAAGGTCCAGACGGCGAGTCTTCTGTGCTGAGAAGTTGGTGATATTTCCCCCTGTGACCGCTGCATTCGGGATCGTGATGACTTTGTTGTCCGGTGTGTGCAGTATTGTCGCAAACATAGAGATCCCTGCAACCGTGCCTGTCTCTCCGCTGACCGTGACCACATCACCCACATTAAAAGGCCGAAAGGAGATCAGCAGCACTCCTGAACCTATGTTGCCAAGTGTCCCCTGAAGCGCAAGACCTATCGCCAGACCTGCTGCCGCCAAAATCGCTGCAAAGGAAGTGGTGTCAACCCCCACGGCATTCAAAGCCGCAAGGATGACAACGACCATCATCAGGATATATACGATACTTTGTATGAAACTGACAAGCGTACTGTCTACCTTGTTCTTCTCCATCAGTTTCACAACCACATTCTGCAGCCATTTGGCGACCCATTTACCGATAATAAAGATGATGATCGCACCGATTATCTTCAAGCCGTATTCTGAAGTGAACTCTGCTGCCATCTCTACGTATTTACTGCTCTGATCATACACTTCCGTACCTTGCTCAAGCACTGCCGTGCCGGTTTCTTTCAGGGCATCTACACTTTTGTCTTTTATATCATCCATGCACCTTCCTTTAGTCTCTTTTAGATCTATTATAAAAAAGCTTGGCAAAAACTAGACTGAGCTCATTATTTTTTCCAGGGTAGCTTTCATACGCTTGTAATGATCCCCGTGCCAATATATCCGCTCACACTCCGGACAGATCTCAAAATGATCAAAATATTTGAGCACTTTTGCAGGAAGGCGGTCAGCGACTTTCTCCTTGACTGTTAACACCAAAGGCTCATTACAGACAATGCAACGGCTTGTATCGAGAGGGTACTTCTTCAGCTCAAATACCTGAATAATCTCCTGCAGCTGCTTTTCCATTTCGACCGATTGAAGCAGAAGGCAATCTGCCTTTTTCCGCTCAGTCAACTCCCTGTCACGGGTCAAGATATGACGCTCTTCATTATTGGCAAGCCGAATAAGGTCATTATCGTCGATTTGTGGAAAATAGAGGGTATCAAACCCCATAAAGCGGAGATATTTGGCCAATTTGCCCAGGTGACAGTCGGCGACAAACGCCGGTATTTTGACACTATGGTTGTTTTTCATATCTGAATTTGCCGTTTATCAAAAAGTAACTCAAGAAGATGTTCTAGACCTTTATATCAAGTTTATGCAAGGGCGGAGACTTCTCTTCTGTCTCCTCCTCTTTCTTCTCTTTGTTCTTTTCGTTCTCTTCTTCTTCGCGTTTTTTACGCTCGGCATCTTCATTGGTCTCGCCGGTCTCTTCTGTCGGACGGACCTCCTGAACCTCTTTGTCTTTATCGTTGGCTATGGCAGCCGCAGCGAGGTTTTGCAGGTCAAACTTGTTCTGGGCAGCATTCTGTTCACTCGCGACAGAAGCCATCTGCTGATTCACATAGATCGCACTACCTATCGGTCCAATTGCCATAACCCTTTCCTTTTTTTAATGCTCTTTGAGGACAGTCAATGTCTTGTAATTATTATATAACACATTTGCTTCTGACTGTACTTTCACCTCACGTCTATAGGTATAATCGACTAAAAATGAACCTATTTTAGTCGTTGAGAAGTCAACACAGAGTTTTGCCGCCGCACCCAGGACCTTCTCACTGACATTCTGTTTGCTTGTCTGAATGATCACATGACTCGAGGGCATGCCCTGGATATGCATCCAGATATCGCCGGCCCGCGCTATCTTGAGCAGTTCGATATTACCTTTTTTATTCTTGCCCAATAGGACCTTCTGCCCCTCGATCCAAAAAGTCTCATAAGGCTTGGGCGCCTCTTTCTTCTCTTTTTTCTTTTGCGGCGGTATTAGGAGCTGCAGCTCTTCAGGGCTCTGTGTCAGCAATATATTCGCCTTAAAACGCTCGAGAAAGTCTATCTTCTCGCCAAGCCCTTCACGCTCGATATGCAGGTGAGAGGCCTTCTGTTTTGCTTTTTTCGCTTTTTTGAAAAAGAGCTCCCCAACCTCTGCGGCATTGCGTGCTCCCTCGGGAAGTTCAAGCTCTATCTCTTCACCTGAGAAGTCATAAAGTTTGACGGATTTGACATAAGGCTTGATCAGATGCATATTGGCCAGGGCGAGATTGCCTTTCTCAAAGTTTTCTTCGGCCTCTTTTAAGAGCTTTTCTTCATCTTGAAGCTTGGAGAGCTCCTTCTTCATCCGCTGGATCTTCTTCTCTACACGGGTAGCTTCAACACGCTGTCTGCTTTCGAGCTGCTTTTGCATCCGCTTGAGGTAGGTCTCTTTGAGGTAAACCTCAATATCCGCAATATCCTCACCCTCTTTCGGAGTAAAAGCCGGTGCCTGCAGAGCTTCAAGTCTGATCCCCGGTTTGATCTCACGGTAGGAGTTCATAATGTCAACATGACGCAGAGCATCCAGTATGACGCCCTCGTCATCAAGCAAGATAGCATTTGTATATTTACCCGTAAACTCCAATTGCAAAAAGCTCTTGTTTGCCTTGTACGCACCGCTTTGACTGACACCGATACGAAGTACCTTGTCATCATTGACAATCTCCATACTTACGATTTCGCTTCGGTTTAGATACTTGTGCAAAAGAACATCAAAAGGGGCCTGGTAGTGCTTCAGTCGGACTGAATCCGAACGCATGTAGATGGCACTGTTGCCTTTTTGCAGATCAAAATAGACATCATTTTTCCCGTCAAAAGCGATCTTGATAATGTTGTCACCGACCCGATGCGCCGTCGTGATACGCTTGAACTGTTGTAAATAATGGATGATCTGTTTAAAGGCGTAAAATTTCATAATTGAATTTTATCATAATAGTATAAAGAACTTTCCGCTATAATCGCGAAATTAAAAACGGGCACAGACCCGCTAAGAAGGTAAATTATGGGACAAACCATAACTGAAAAAATATTTTCTGAACATGTAGGTAAAAAGGTCTATGCAGGCGAGATCGTCCGCTCAAATATTGATATGATCATCGGGAATGATATCACTACCCCGATCTCTATCAAGGCATTTGAAGAGAGTGGCGCAAAAAAACTGGCAAACCCGGATGGATTTGCTCTTGTACTTGACCACTTTATCCCGGCAAAAGACATCGCTTCTGCCAACCAGGCAAAGATCTCCAGAGAGTTCGCCTATAAACACGACTTGAAAAACTATTTTGAT
>JBFFSC010000157.1:0-4588 GCA_041572615.1 Sulfurimonadaceae bacterium | reverse complement strand
TTACACAAGAGTTCCTTCAAGGCTTCGTTTATAATGATCAGGCCGGGGATATTATGGAACCTAAAAAGGTGCAGTCCGAGTGTCCTGCTGTGATCTATGGCAAAACGTGTGATGACAGTCTGACCCATTTTGTTTTCCTCAAACCGGCTTTTTTCAAGGTCTATGCATGCAACGATATCGTTCACTATCGCCAGCCAATACTCCGCTAATACCTCTTGCGTATGTGAGTCTATGATATGTACAGGAAAGTAGTCGATATTGTTGACACCACACTGATCGAGGGCCGACTTCATCTTCTGTGAAAAGAGAGGTACCCCCGGATTGATGATGTCAGTATAGACGACATCCTCCTCTTCTTCGATCTCCGCTTCGATGCGGATAGGCAATTCATCAAAGTTCGGCTTCTTTCCCATGATCGTCTCTATGAGATCTATCTCATCGGGAAGTTCCAGAAAGGGTGCATCACTGTTGGGCGATACTTCATCAAAGATATAATATTGCAAAAAAGACCTTTTGATCCTGCACGTTTACCCTAGGCACAGCCGCAGCCGCTGCCACAACTCTCATCACTGCTTTTGGCCGTCGACTCAAGCGTCCAGTTATCTGTCGAACCGCAACCTACATCACAACTCACGCCTGTGCTGCATCCTGAGACAAAGGTGACATTAGGAGCGACACGGATGACAAAGGTATCCCCTGCTCCGGGTTCGGAATAAAAAGTATGTTTTCCGCAGAACTCTTCGTTCATCAGCTCTTCCAGGATCTTCGCATACTGATATGCTTCCTGCTGGGTAGCAAAGGTATTGTTATTGGTATATTCGCTCTTTTTAAAGCACGCACACTCTTTTTCCATCTGTACCGTAAACACAGGCACTCCTTTTGTGTAATTAATCATGGAAGTATAGTCATTTTAGACGAAAAGAAGATAGTCTCAACAAAGTAGTTACCATTTATAAAGCTTGATTTACTTTAGAGACAAACGGTGTTTACAGGATTGTTTATGATTTGTTGAGGAAAGTTACCATTCTAAAGGTTCTGTCATACCGTAACTAAACATCTGCCATAAGTAATATTTGCCTACATAATTGGCATCTGGATTAACACATTGAAATTTATAAGGCTCGCGTACAATGGGTTGAAGCTCTTCAAGATATTTAGTGTCTATGTGATAATCATCGAAATCATCAATTGATACCCAAAACGGCTTTAATGTATTATTTGAATCCAGCATCAGTACCTGATAATAAACATCTCCGTGACTTGTTCCAAATGTAGCAGGTATATTTGCCACTTGATGAATCACTTTGCCAGTAAAGTAAAATGGCTTATTCTCCACATTAATTCTGAAAGGTTTAGATAACCAAGATTCCTGATTACATATTTTTCCAACACAGATTAGATATTCGTTCTCTGGAAAGCGTGTAAAGTTGTAACTGTTGCCATCGTCTTGAGTTATGTGAATACTATAAACTTCGCTACCGTCTTTGAATTTGATCGGAATATCAGAGGGGACACAATTTTCATATTTGTGAATGTAAAACCTGGAAACACATCCTGAAGAAAAAAGCATTACAGCTAACAATATTCCTATCAGATAAAACTTCAATCTATTATTTTTCATTTAATGTGCCTAACTTTTATTGTTACTCATTTTAGTAAACTAAGGCTCAATTGGTGACTTAGCCAAACGAAATCACCTCTATACACCCTGAGATCACTGCAAATAGATAAACGGCTTCATCGTTAAAGCACCTTCTATCTTTTTTACTTTCAGCCCTTTTGTTAAGCTCTTGAATTCTTCATTCATCACCAACTTCTTCTCATTGTCAATGACAAGATAGCCCACGTTTTTTAAACTGTTCAAAAAAGTGAAAGCTTCTACCTTGGGCATGACCGAGGCGGCCGTTGCATAAGCGTCAAGGTCACTGTTGCTACGGATGTTCGAGACAAGAGTGATGGAGGCAAAAGTCTTTTGTGAAGTTTTTGTCTTGGGGTTGATAAGATGGTTATAGTCTGAGTTCTTCACGTATCGTCTGTAGTTGCCGCTTGTGGAGATGGCCGTGTTGGGCTGAGCCATTGTGAAATTAGCCAAGATTCCATTCGAGAACGGATCCTGAATACTCATCTTGCACTCATGCAGACAGAAGATGTCACCACTAAGTGCCACCACACCCGCTGAGACATCCTTCTCTTTCAGGAGTGCGACTGCCTTGTCCACGCCAAATCCTTTGCCCATTCCGCCCAGGTCAACTTTGACACCCTCGTCTATCCATGCTTTCTTTGTAGTGAAATGCAGGCCCTTGAAATCCACCTTTTCTTCTAAAAGTTCTTTTCGTGTGGGAATGCGTTCGTCTTCGCCAAAATGAAAAAGTCCCTTGGTGATCGAACCGATGGTGATATCAAAATAGCCCTTTGTCTCATAATAATAGGCCTTTGAGAGAGAAAGTGCCTCGTAACTGTCTTGAGAGATCTCTACCTGAGCATCACGGTTAAGACGAAATATCTCGGCATTCCTGTCATACGAAGAGAGTGCCATCTCGACAGCTTTCAGACGTTCAAAAACGGCCCTGGAGTATTTGACATCCTCTTCTTGAAGGGTAATCGTCACATATGTCCCCATCATCACCTGTGTGCGAGGGACAAGTTCTTGTGCATGTGTGTAAGTGACAAAGAAAAGAGCAGTAAAAAGAAGAAGGTTTTTTCTCATCTACTCTTCAACATAGCTTTTTTTCATCTGTGCCTTGGCCGCCAGGGTCTTGACAGTACTCGTCACATCCCGATCTGCGATATGGTAGTGTTCTTTAAGTTCTTTCAGTGAGGCTTCTATCTTATTATGAATATCCTCACCGAGGTCATCGATCTTCTGATCCATGATCTCAAAATGACGCTCTTCAGCATTCCCCAGTTCAGACGCCAGGATATGTAGCTCTTTTTTCGCATGTTTATACTCGCCATAGATATCCATCAGACGTGAGATAAGCTCGTTCAAAGATGCGTAGACAGGACGCACTTTTTGTGCCTGATTGAAAGTGTCTTCCATACTCTCATGAATCGTATCAGACTGCTGTAATAGTCGGCTTGCCTGCTTATGAAGCTCTGCAAGCTTGACCTCGTACTCCTGGGTCGAGAGGTTGAGACTTTCGCTCAACTGCTTGGCATGCTGAAGCTCACTGCTCATACTCTGAAGTGACGTTGAGACCTGAGTGCTCACCTCTTTAGCCACTTCACTCATAGTTTCTGCAAAAGATTCTCGTATGTTTTTGACACTCTCGACAAGTTTGTCAACAGATGCAATAACCATCTGATTGTCGCTGTTGTCGCTCATACTATTTAATATGCCAAGCAGTTTTGTGTAATGATCCTGCTCTGCAATACGCAGGATGTCAATATGCCTGTGCACGACCTTATCCAGATCCATAACGTCATTCTCCAGGAACTTCTGTATCTTTAACAGCGCATTTTCTTCCTTGCTGTACATCTCTTCAAGTTTTTGGATGATGATATTCTGCCGAGTAGAGAGCTGGTTAAACTCGGAGAGTTCGTTTTTCAAGGTCAACTGCACTGCCTGAAGTGTCTTCTCCTCTGTCGTCGATATCTCGGAGAGCTTTTCATCAAGAATATGAAAGTAACCCGAAATGTCAGCAATCAGCGTCGCCAACAATCGTTCATGGCTTTTCTGTTCTTCTTTGGACATGGTCGACCTGATCTGATACATCAAATACATCACCACATAGAAGATCAGGGAGATGAGCATGGGTACAAGGGCGTGCTGGATATCAGTTTTAAGTTCGCCCGATGAAAAGATAAACATAGCAATTGATGAGATTGAACCTGTTATCATCACCAATGGAGCATAGTTTATTTTTTGCTGCAATCTGAATACGACAAGTTGACGCCAAAAAAGTATCAGGATGATGAGTCCCGTTAATGCTATCCATATTTCAGGCATAGAAGACACCTTTGTTTAAAGTGTTTAATTATGCCATAAATTCGATGACGCGGAGGAAACATGATGGATTAGAGTTTTTCTGTATGTACGCATCTCTCTTTTTTAGGTATGATTTATATATAAAAAGTCCTCCGGCTTGAAAACGTGAAAAGAGTTACCATGTTGAGATTCATTTCATCATCATCGACAGAAGGAAAGATATTCACCTTCGGTGTGCTTGCTTTACTCACCTACCTTGGTGCTATTATTGCCACCTACTTTATTTCCGTCAATGATGCCAACGCCTATATTGTAATTACCGTCACAAACTTTCTCTTTGGACGGGCTGCAGGGATATCTTACGGTTTTAGTGCCGGGCTTGATGATATGGTCATCATTTTGATCAACATCATCATTGAAACGATAACTGTCTTGCTGATCTACCCGCTCTTTGTCTTTAGCTGGAACGAGTCATCGAAAATAAAGGGACTTGAAGACTTCTTCTCAAAAGCGAAAGCTCTGCAGTTAAAGTACCACGCGTTTTTTGAAAAATATGGAAAATACGGACTGTTTCTCTTCGTCTGGTTCCCTTTTTGGATGACCGGTCCGGTAGTGGGTGCCATTATTGGCTTTCTTATCGGTATAAAACACCACCATACC
>JBFFSC010000156.1:0-4640 GCA_041572615.1 Sulfurimonadaceae bacterium | reverse complement strand
CTTATCGAGAAAAGGTTTGAGCTTAAAAAAGAGATCCTTGAGAAAGTGATCAATACAGATAATGGGATCTGGTACCACACATCGATAGCAAACAGAGTGCTGGACAAGAAACTGGAAGAAAAGATACAAAAAGTGATCTATCTTGCACATCGACATATCAAGCCTAAATCACTGATCTCTAAAAAGATTGCTACGCTTTGCAAGAGAAAGGAGATCAAGGACTTTGAAACGTTTAATACTGTTTCAGCATCAAATGTCGTTCAGTCCTTTGATGCCTTCAATATTGCAGCCTATCATGGGACGGGTGAGAGCCAGTTGAATGAGCTTATTGATGTATCCAGGGCCTCCTGTGTACAGATCCCTTCACAATATGAAGACCTGGCGTCACACTCTTTATTGATTGACGAGAACTTCTCTTACAAGATCGCAGGCGACATTATTATGCAGGCGAAGGATAATAACGCAGACTTTATCCTTGTTAAAAATGAGACAACCAAAGTATTTTTTGATCAAAACCAGAGCAAGATGGAAAAAATAGCAGGTCGAGAGCTTGGTATGAGTGTGCTTTCGCAAGAACAGTTTATTCAATTGCTTGAAGGTGAAAAAGATACATCAAAGCTCGGACTAAATCAGCACAAAGTTCCTGTTACTTTCTTTGCAAAATAGTACAGTATATCCAAGAGAGATCACTCTTGTTTTCTCTTGGCTTGTCCACGTACTTTAAAAAATCCATAAATATCAATGTTTCCTCATGAAGAATGAGGAAAACAATAACTACATAAAGACATCTTTTTCAATGGGTTGAAAAAGGGTTCCCAGGGTATGTTCTTCATTGATAAGAAAAGATTCGGCTGCACTGAGATCGAATCCATTACATAAAAACATCTTCCTACCACGTTCGATAAGAAAGCTGGCTGCCTTTAATTTGGTTACGATACCACCTGTCGCAAAATCGTTGTTTGGTGTCACTGTTTCGTTCAATGCTCCCTCTGGCAACTTGTTGATTGTCTTGTAAAGTTTGGCGTCTTTATGCTCACGAGGGTTTTTGTCATAATAACCGTCGATATCACTTAGAATGACAAGAAGATCAGCGTCTGTAGCATAAGCGACATTGGCAGAGAGTTGATCGTTGTCACCAAAAAGTTGTTCAGGTGTTGATGTGATATCGTTTTCATTGATGATAGGTAGAATATCATTGTTTAAATGGGCATCGATGATCTCTTGAAACATCTGTGTACGTTTGCGTGAGTCAAAATCATCTTCGGTCAGCAGTATCTGTGCAGTGTCGATATCATAGATGTCAAATTTCTGTTTATAGGCAGTCATCAGGATTGGCTGACCTGCAGCCGCAAGCGCCTTTTTCCCTATCTGTTTTGTCTTGTCCAGTTTAATGGCAGAATAACCTGCTGCTACGGCACCTGAGGTGACGAGAATGACATCATATCTGTTTTGAAGTGCTGCAATGAGTGAAACCAAGTTCATCATACGCTCTTTTGCGATTTGGTTGTTTTCAGTCAAAACGGCACTACCAACTTTTATGACAAGTCGTTTCATTTGTTTCCTTTTATTGTGTTGTTAAGTTTATTGTGTACTTCTTCAAAGATCTGATGTGAATCAGAGGAGGGTTCTTTACCGATCGTGCTAAACAGAAGGATAGCTATCCATGCTGCAATAAAACCAGGTAAAAGTTCGTAGAGTTCAAATATTCCGCCTTCGAGTTGTTTCCAGATGATAACGGTGAGTGAACCGGTGACCATGCCTGCAATTGCACCGAGCTTTGTCGTCTTCTTATTGTATAAAGAGAGTATGATAAGCGGACCGAATGCCGCACCAAAGCCTGCCCAGGCATAAGCAACAAGTTTAAGGACGCTTGAGTTCTGATCAGTCGATAGATACCAGGCGATAAAAGCTATGGAAATAACTGTTAGGCGTCCGACCCACACCAGTTCTTTGTCTGTTGCATCCTTGCGTAAGATTGCATGGTAGATATCGCGTGTAAGAACAGAAGAGGAGACAAGCAGTTGCGAGTCGATAGTACTCATGATAGCAGCAAGAATAGCAGCAAGAAGAAACCCTGCTATCCATGGGTTGAAGACCAGTTGTGAAAGGGTGATGAATATCTTTTCGCTATCTTGAAGATCGATACCTTCAGCAAGGATATAGACAAAACCGAAAAAACCTACGGCGAGCGATCCGATAAGTGAAAGTATCATCCAGCTCATACCGATTGTCTTGGCGCGCTGCATCTCGTCTTCATGGCGAATAGACATGAAACGCACGAGGATATGCGGCTGTCCGAAGTAACCAAGTCCCCACGCCATCAAAGAGATGATCCCGATCAAAGATGTCCCTTTAAAGATATCGAGTTTACCTGGGTCGGTTGAGGCGATAATCTCAAGTCCTTTGTCGATACCGCCGACTTGATAGATGACGACGATAGGAGTGATGACAAGGGCGAGCATCATGAGTATACCTTGGATGAAGTCTGTCCAGCTTACGGCGTTGTAGCCGCCCAAGAAAGTATAAGAGACGATAATGAAGCTGCCTACAAGCAGTGCGGTTGAATAATCAAGACCGAAGGTGGCTTCAAATAGTTTTGCACCGCCGACAAGTCCGGAAGAGGTGTACAGTGTATAAAAAAGCAGGATTACGACTGCAGTGACGACACGAAGTTGATTTCCTTTGTCTTCAAAGCGGTTGGAAAAATAATCGGGGATGGTGATCGCATCATCAAGACGGTGAGTAAACACACGTAAGGGTTTTGCTACATAGTGCCAGTTGATATAGGCACCGATGATCAGCCCGATTCCTATCCATGAACCGACAATGCCATCGGCATACATCATACCCGGAAGTCCAAGCAATAACCAGCCACTCATATCCGAAGCACCTGCGCTTAGTGCGGTGACACTTGGCCCAAGTCCTCTTCCTCCGAGTACATAATCACTGAGGTCGTTGGTTCTAAAATAGAAATAGACACCAATGCCGACCATGCCGAGCATGTAGATTAAAAATGAGATAATTACAGGTGTTTCCATCAGTGGTTCTCCTTGTTTTGTAGTCCTTTGCGGCCTAGGTTGCCATAACGATGATAAGAGTTTGAGATACTCTGTTCATAAAAATAGTGCATTAATTCGATACGCCCGTGTGAGATAAAAGGTTCGGTAGCAATGTGAACACTGTGTTTACGTGCCAACGTATAGACAGAACTTTGACAAGACTCCTTGTCGAGGAAACGGATTCGCTCGACCATCGGTACATGTGTCAACATGCTGTCAACATCTTCCAAATAGACTTCATCATTGCTATCCAATAGCATTGTTACCTTGTCATGAAGCCATAACATATGCTCATTACTGATCTCTTTGGGCATAGAGAGTATGAGTGTGGCCCCGCTCATCTTGATAGCAATAATACTGACAAGCATCTCGACAAGGTTATTACTCTCTTCAAGACGCAGAAGTATACTTTTAATAGGAAGATAGCGAATAATATTGCTTTCACCGCGTACATTCACATAGTCATGTTCTTGCAGAAACTCGTCGTAGAGGAAAGAGGCAAAATGTGATGCGATACGTATAGCATCATTGAGTGTCTGCGTAAAGAAACGCTCTCCGTCAAGGAGAGCTGTCAGGCGTTCAACCTGGACATGTTTAGCACTCTTTAGCAGCAATGCACCGGTAGAACTTATGTCCATAAACTGGGCAACGTAATTAAGCCCGCCCGCTTTTCGTCCGCTTCCTATGGCTGATTTTCCCATACCTCCAAAGGGCTGTCTAAGTACAATAGCCCCTGTAGTCATACGGTTGATGTAAAGGTTTCCTGCCTTTAATCTCTCCTGCCAGGTCTGTTGTTCTCTTTTGTCTAGGGACTCAATGCCTGAAGTTAGTCCATAGCCCGTGGCATTGACAAGTTCGATCGCATCATTAAGAGAGTCTGCTTTCAAGACACTAAGTACCGGACCGAACAGCTCGTTCATATGACAAAAATCGCCGGCCTGTGTCCCATATCGGATGGCAGGTTTGAGCATGTATGGGTTCTCTTCTGCAAGACTTGGCTCAAGTACCCATTGCTCCTGGTTGTCCAGATGATGAAGCGCTTTGTTTAAATTTCCCTGAGGCAGGTCGGAAAGTGTGCCGATTCTGTTTTTAAAATCCCAAACGGAGCCGACTTCGAGTGATGAAGCAACATCAACGAGGTTGTCGATAAAATTGCTGTCTTCGTATAGCTCTTTTTCTAATACGAGCAATGAAGTAGCTGAACACTTCTGTCCAGAGTTGTTAAAGGCGGATGCGACAACATTTTTAATAGCCTGGTCTTTGTCAGCAAGCGATGTGACAATGGTGGCATCCTTTCCTCCGGTTTCGGCACTTAGATGCAAATCAGGTTTGATTTTTAGCATTTCATAAGCAGTCTGTTCTCCACCAGTGAATATAAGAAAATCTATCTTGTTGTCAGGAATAAGAACCTCACCGGCAAGTTTTCCCGGGGTAGGGATAAACTGAAGTGCCTTTTTACTTACACCTGCCGCCCAAAAACATTCACACATCATATAGGCACAAAGTACGGCGTTTGAAGCAGGTTTGATAAGCACGGTGTTTCCTGCAGCCAGACTTGCGGCAACACCTCCGGTCGGAATG
>JBFFSC010000155.1:0-4655 GCA_041572615.1 Sulfurimonadaceae bacterium | reverse complement strand
TGCTATTTTTTTCTTACTTTTTTTGACGTATACAGGTTTCTCACCCTCTTGTACCATCTCTTTTGTCACGATGACCTCATACCCGGAATATTCCGGAAGCTCATACATCACATCGATCATCATCTCTTCTAGGATTGAGCGGAGACCACGTGCTCCCGTTTTACGTTCAATTGCTTTTGCAGCGATCGCTTTAAGCGCATCCTCTTCAAAGTTGAGTTCAACGTCATCAATGGCAAAAAGCTTTTTATATTGACGGACTAAAGAGTTCTTAGGCTCTGTCAGAATCTTGACCATGGCCTCTTCTTCAATCTCGCTAAGTGTAGCAATAATTGGTAAACGGCCAATCAACTCGGGGATCAGACCATATTGAACCAGATCATCCGGTTCAACCATGTCAAAAGTCGGTTCCTGTTCATCTTTCGATTTCTTTTCGTGACCAAAGCCCAGAACATTCTGACCGCCTTTGCGTTTCAGGATATCCTTCATCCCGTCAAAGGCACCACCACAGATGAAAAGGATCCCTGAGGTATCCACTGAGACAAATTCCTGATTAGGATGCTTACGTCCACCCTTAGGCGGGATGTTGACCTGTGCACCTTCTATGATCTTGAGAAGTGCCTGCTGTACACCTTCTCCCGATACATCGCGCGTGATAGAACGGTTTTCACTCATGCGTGAGATCTTATCGATCTCATCGATAAAGACGATTCCCTGCTGAGCCCGCTCAACATCCCCGTCAGCAGCCTGAAGCAGACGGGTCAAAATATTTTCGACATCCTCACCCACATAGCCTGCTTCTGTAAGACTTGTCGCATCGGCTATCGCCAAAGGAACATTCAAGACACGTGCAATTGTCTGTGCCAGAAGTGTCTTACCGGAACCCGTAGGTCCGATCAACAAGATGTTTGATTTAGCGATCTCAGTCTCATCTTCTTCAACTTCATGCTGTTTAAAAATACGTTTATAATGATTATATACAGCGACAGAGAGAAGCTTGCGAGCATTTTCCTGACCGATAACATACTCACTCAAGAAAGCATTCATCTCTTTCGGTGTCATCAGTTCACCTTCCATCTGCGGATGTGCTGGTGATTCTTCTGTATTGACCTCGTCATCACCGAACATGATTCGGTAAGCCGAGATAACACAGTTCTTACAAATATAAACACCGTTCCCCGCTATTAACGGATTCTCTTCTGTTTCCATCGCTTCACAAAAGCTACAGTTTCTATGAATCATTGTTTTTCCTTTCGTATGCAATACCGCGTTTTGTCGTGATCGCAAAATCACACAAAGCTTTTACATAATCGTTCTGCGTAGTATCAAGCAATTCTTGAGCCGCTTCTTTAAGAGGACGTCCCTTTTCAAACAACTCCCTGTATGCAGCCTTGAGTTCATTAATAGCATCTCTGTCAAGGTTGCGTCGTAAACCTGTCAGGTTCAGACCGCGGATACCTGCACGGTTACCCTCTGCCATACAGAAAGGCGGTACATCCTGAGAAAGTGCAGAAGCACCGGCAACCATCGCATAATCACCGATTTTGACAAACTGATGTATTGGCGTCATACCACCGACAACGACGAAATCACCGATCTCTACATGTCCTGCAATCGTGGCCGCATTGGCAAAGATACAGTTTGAACCGATGATACAATCATGACCGACATGGACATAACCCATAAAGAGGTTGTTCGACCCGATGACTGTCTTTGAACCGCCACCTTCCGTCCCCGGATTAAAGAGGGTGAACTCGCGGATCGTATTATTGTCCCCGATAATGAGTTCCACCTCTTCCCCATTGTACTTGAGATCCTGAGGAATTGAACCGATCACTGCATGTGAAAAGATCCTGTTGTTCTTTCCAATGGTTGTCTTCCCGTAGATACAAGCACCTTGTGCAATACTTGTTCCTTCGCCGATCACTGCTTCTGAAGAGACAAAAGCGTAGGGAGAAATGGAGACGTTATCGCCGATTACGGCACCCTCTTCGACGATGGCAAGTTCTGATATCATACTCATCACTTTCCTTACTTGTCTACAACCATAGCTTTTAGTTCAGCCTCTGAAACAAGATTTCCGTCAACGTAGGCCTTGCCTTGAAGAACCCAGATAGCACCTTTATGCTTGACAACAGAGATCTCATATTCCAAACGGTCGCCCGGGCGGACAGGGTTACGGAACTTTGCCTTGTCGATACTCATGAAGTAGACAACTTTTTCTGCTGCCTCTTCTTCTGTCATATCCATGCTTTTAAACGCCAAGATACCGCCCGCCTGAGCCATACCTTCAAGAATCATTACACCCGGATAGATCGGATGTCCTGGAAAGTGACCTTCAAAAACCTGTTCACCGATACTGACATTCTTATAACCTAAAAGTTTTTCATTGTTAACGATATCCGTAACTCTGTCGATCAGCAAGAGAGGGAATCTATGTGGTAATATTTTCTGGATTTCTACAACGTCCATCATAGTAGCGAAGCCTTTTTATAAAATTTGGATATTTTAGCGAAAAACAGGTTAATTTAGTATTATTTATAATCAAGGAGATAAGAATTATTCTGAGAGAGCTCTTTTACCCCGGCATCTGCCGGAGTTTGAAGTCTTTTATAAATCGGCTATTTTCAGTGTAGCCCCTTTGAGATTGGTGATAGGATAGGAGTAGGTAATTCCCGCGCCCTCACCGACAAGGTCCAACTCATCCATGATCTTTTTGATGATTCTTTCGACTTTTTTGGTCGGTGTGATGAACATCAGGTTGGAATCCGTTTCCCCGCTATGAAGCCTGTTGTAAAAGTTTTCCATCTTGTCAAGACCCATTCCGTGAGCCCGCATGATAGTCACCCCGTCAGCTCCGGACTCTTTCGCTGCCAGAAGGGCTTCTTCCTCTTTCTCCTGTGGTACGATCACATGTACGGCAGAGAACTGTACATCATAGGTATGTCGTCTGTCCGTACCGTAAATATTCACCGTTGAAAGTCCCATATCCTCGGCATGTTCGAGGGCATGACGCAGTTCGCTCAGATGGATCGCCTCACGTTCATGTTCACCGATGACACCCATTTTCTCTGTAATAACACCATAGGCCATGACCGTCAACATAGGAAAGAGCGAAGCAAATGCAATCAATCCGAAACCGTCGATCAACGGATCACGGCCGGGGATGTTCGTTGCAAGACCAAGGCCCAGAGCTGCCACCAAGGGGACTGTTACCGTCGATGTCGTCACCCCGCCGCTATCATAGGCGATAGGGATGATGTACTTGGGTGCAATAAAGGTCAGTGCGATGACAAACATATACCCCGTCATGATGTAAAAGACGATCTCGCCGCCGTTGACGATACGGTATGCCCCAAGTGCAATACCAATAGCAACACCAAAGGCGACAAAGATACGCAGGACAAAGTCATTGATCTTGCCGTCACTGATCTCCTGGGCTTTTTTGGCTATGGCTGTCAAAGAGGGCTCAGCCATTGTCGTAGAGAATCCGATCGCAAAAGCAAAGATATAGATAATGATGGTACTGTCGTTTTGTGTCAGCTGAAAGGCCATCGTCTCGCCCAGTGAAAAAAGACCCATCTCAAGACCGATGATAAAGGCATCAAGTCCGAGGATGACCAGAGCAAAACCGATCAGGACACATCGCAGGTTCTCGATCGGTTTTTTCAAGACGACATATTGGAAGAAAAAGATGACTCCCAATATAGGAAGGACGTCCATCATAACGGCAAAAAGCCCCTTTAAAAGTGCCAGAGGATGAAAATCAAAAGAGAAGGATGCTTCACAGGCTTCAGCCGCCACAACCGGTACAAGAGGTTGGACAGCCTGGGTCACTTCGACAAACTGATAGACGAATATTCCGTAAAACTGAACAAATATCATCGGTGTAAGCGACGCGAATGCAATCAGACCAAATCCGTCAAGAACCGGGTTTCTTCCTTTGATCGTCGAAGCCAGACCAATACCCAAAGCTGCGACTAAAGGCACAGTAACTGTTGATGTCGTTACGCCGCCAAGGTCAAAAGCAAGTCCGACGATCTCCTGAGGGGACAAAGCAGTCGAAGCGACAACGAGAATATACCCCGTGATGATATAGTAATGGATCGGATGTCCTTTGATGATCCGCCACACGCCCAGCACTATGGCAAAACCGACAGAGAAAGCGACTACCATCCTCAAGGTGACAGCATCAATTCTTCCGCAGCTTATCCCCGCTGCCTTTTCTGCAATGACCACCAGTGCCGGCTCGGCGACAGTTGTACCAAACCCGATCATAAAGGCGAAAAGGACTATCCAAAAGGTAGAACCTCTGTGGGCAAAATCGCTGGCAAGTTTTTCACCGACAGGAAATATACCCACTTCTAAACCTAAAAGAAAGACAGCCAGGCCGACCCCAACGACCAACAGACCCATCGCTGTACTTAACCAGTTTTCAGGGACACTTTGAATAATGGCAAGTTGAAAAAATATAATGACCAGAATGATAGGCATGAGGTCACGAAAAGACTCTTTGAGCAGCTTTATGAATGATACTAGATTAAGCATAATACCTCTTATATGCAATATTTTTTGAAGTGTATCTTCCCATCAATAAATCTTAGATAAAAAGAGAAAAGAGTTGAATATTCTCTTGATGTCATTCATAATTCATTAAG
>JBFFSC010000154.1:0-4671 GCA_041572615.1 Sulfurimonadaceae bacterium | reverse complement strand
TTATTGTCGATGTTGACAGGATGATGCAGTTTAACATCAAGGCAAAAGCCTGGAGCAGTGAGAACACTGCCAACGTGAAAGTCACTCCGCAACAGGCAGAGACAAATGAGGTACAAAGTGACTGCATCCTTTGCGGTGCCTGTTTTTCAGCCTGTCCAGTGTATGCAGTCAATGGAGAGTTTATCGGTCCTTTTGCACTGACACGCTCATGGCGGTATGTCACAGATGTCAGGGAGCAGGATGTACAGGAGAAGATCGAAGCGGTCCAGACAAACGGTATCTGGGACTGCACGCTTTGTAATGAGTGCGTCCCGGTATGTCCGCAGGGAATTGCTCCAAAACAGGACATCGCCATGTTAAGGAATAAAAGCGGGATCATGGGATTTATGGATCCGAATTTTGGAGGTGGAATGAGTTTTCAAGGAAACCAAGGCGGTTTTGGTTCACCGTCGTTTGACGGTACACCTGACTTCAGTGGTGGGTTTTAAAAAAACAGGGCACATCAATTTTCAAGAATTGTAAACGGGTAATAGTGGTGTTTTTTTTCATTTAATGGTGCATAATCCAGGTGCCCTTCTGCACGCTTTGTCCCAAACTTCCAGGCATGCTGATCGTGCCAATCTGACATCCTTCCTCCGTAGAATCCTGCCCATTCGGTAAATCGTAGTTTGCCATCAAGTTTAAAACGTGCACGTACTGTCCAAAAAAACTTGCCACCTGGAGAGAGTGCTTTTTCAACTCTATGTTCATTTTCTTTCACTCCTTCTTTCGTATATACCAATTGCCCCTCATATGCGTAAATTTCAAGGTCATAAACAACATCACTGAATCTTTTTGGAGGCATTTGGTCATAGTCCCATGGAAAAGGTTCCCACTTAAGTAAAGGTTTTTGTTCCTTGATCGGGACATACCTTCTGGAAGAACCATTTACACGTTCATATTCCTTGAAGGATATCTCTCTCATATCAGGCGTAGCAAAGATAGGTTTTGGATGATAAGCATTGAGTACATAGTAAGGAGCTTCTCTTTTGGTTGTATCTTTAGAGATACCTGCTGGAAGTATCGGATAGTATAGGAAGAGATGTTCATCAATATGATTAACAACCATTACTTTAAGCAAGGTGTCACATTCATCTCTTAGTAGTTTGAAATCATTTGATATCCATTCCTGATAGCTATGAGCATCAGAGTTTATTTTTTTATCTGTTGAATTTAAAACACGATTATCCTCAGTATTGATGAGTTTACTTTTAATCTCTAATGTGATGAATACTGGTGTATCTGTTAAGCCAGCTTCTTCGAGTGTTATTTTTATGATTTCAAATTCGATAACAGTATCTAGCCCTTTTAAGAATAATGGTAAATAGTCAATAGAACCATCTTCCTGGATAGGGCTGTAATTTTCACTCAAAGACATAGTGTCAATCATATTTTTACGAGTGTAATCAGTAGCAATGGTTTTAAGTTTCTCCTGCAGGTTTATATCTTTTAGGGAGATTTCAAGAGAGCCTTTTTCTTTTTTTAGTAGGTCCAGTTTTTTCAGCTCATCTTGACTTTTAACTAGATTAAGGGGTAGGTTAATGGGTAAACACAACATCAAAGTCGCAGCAGATAGAAAGAGGTCCGGAGGGGAAATAGCCATACATTCTGTAAAACTCTGCTCAATACTGCGTAATGTACCTATATCAACATTGTTTTGAATGATGATACTTTTTTCTGGAACGTTTAAACCAAGGCGTTTGTAGTTTACAATTGTTTTATCTCGCGTAACAGGAAGAAAGTGCTCTTTATACGTACAACCGGAAAAAGAAAGTATGAATATAAGAAAAAAAAAGAGGTAAGGGTTTGGACGTGTACAGAACTTCAGATTGCACATAAGGGAATTTTCATGTGTTTGTTCAACTAGGTAATGTCTACCTAGCTATTTGCCTCTTCGAGCATATTGTCCATATGCATAAAGAGTTCTTTGCTCGCTTTTTCCATCTCCTCAAAACGTGCAACGATCTCATCGCCGACCTCGACATGAGAATCTTCAATACCGTCACTGAGGTAAGAAGCATTTTTATTGGCATTGTCATGGACAATTTTATGTGGTGCCGGGATACGTTTGAATGAAGCAGTCTCACTGAACCGGCGTGTTCCTTCTCCGTCATACCATTTGCCAAGGCGACAGCCGTGGTGGTCGCTTATTGTTAACGAAGGAACGGCATTGATGATGGTGTTGTAGGCATTTGATTTGTAGATGATATGATCGATCTTAGCCAAGATGACAAAGGTACTGTTTTCCATATTGTAGGAATAATCAACGATTTTATTTGAACCTTCATTCAGCTCTATCATTGTTCCCTCGAAGTTGGTAATCTTCTCGCTTGAGCTCTCGACGACCTCACTCATATGTTCAGAGCTTGTCTGGATGTCATTCATCTCCTGCTGGAGTGACTTGATCGAGACGGAGATCTCAGAAGTCGCTTTATGCGTACGCTCTGCCAGTTTTCGCACTTCATCGGCAACAACGGCAAAACCACGCCCGTGTTCACCTGCACGTGCTGCCTCGATTGCAGCATTAAGGGCAAGAAGGTTGGTCTGGTCGGCGATGTCGGTGATCAGCTGGATGACGGAGGTGATATCAGAGACCTGAGTGGCAAGCGAAGATATCGCTTCGTTGTTATTGGCCGTGTGTTCCATAAGACGTTGAAGTTCTGCCACAATGTCCTCAATGTCATGACGGCTGTCATTGGAGAGCTGAGCAGCATTTTTAGTCGCTGTTGTGACGTCTTTAAGGGCGGTGATATTGTTTTGCAGGTCATCTTGAATCCCGACAAGACCTTTTGTGACACTTCCAGCGAGTGAACTCAGCTTGGTGTTGAGTGCATCACGACGTTTTTTGGCCTCCTGTTCTTTCATCTGGTTGAGGCTTTGACAGATGTTTTCGATAGCAACGGTAAATTCGCCGTGCATCCCCTCTTTCGAGATACAGCGTTCGAAGTTACCCTGGGTCGCATTGGTAAAGGAGACATTGATCTCTTCAATGAAAAATGTGATCTGATGAAGAAGTTTTTGCAGGGCAAGGTTCATCTGTCCAAGCTCGGTGTCTTCTTTCTCATCAATCTGGGTCTTCTCAAAATCCCCGTCAGCAGACTTTTGCATGACTTTCGTAAAGGTAGTGAGTGCGCCGGTGATCGAAGCCCGTACTGCCGTAGCGAACATGATGACGAGAGCGGTGATTAGAATTCCCGTCACCAGGAAGAAGAACTTGTAAAAAGCGAGTTCGGCATTCATACTCTCTGACGCGTCGGTAAGTTCCTTTTCTTTTAGTTCAACGACTTTTTGAAAGGCAACGCGCGAAGCTGTCGCATACGGTGTCAGGGTCTCTTTGTAGCGTTGGTAGTTTTCGACGGTATTGTTGGCAATCTCTTCTTTACTTAGATTGGCCATCATCTGGTAGGAGTTGTCAAGAAAGGTGAGGGTACTGTCTTTTGCTTCCTTGATAAGGTTGATGGAACGTTCATCTTCAATTGTTTTGGCTATTTTGTTAAAAGAGGTACGGATCTTTTCCATACGGTCTTTAAGTTTTTCCATATCCTTGTCATAGTTCCCGCCTAACATAATATCACGCGTCGTGCGGGAGATGTAGTTAAGATCTTTTTGAATATGAAGCGTTTCCATCGCACCGGCAGTGGAATGGTTTTGAAGATTATTGTATTGACCTCCAATACTGTGTAGTGTGAAGAAAGCAAAGGCAGCCGCACCAATGACAGAGATACCTACCATAGCGATAAGGTAGTTGATACGCTGTTTTATGCTAAGACTTTTAAGCATGTTTTTGAACATTGAAACCCCTCGTGTGTTGACATTTCGTTTATTATAGCAGAGAAAAGAGCTGTTTAGATTTAAAGCGAAAATAAATTATAAGTAATAAGTTGATATACTAATTTTAATAATAATTTTAGTAGGCAGGACAGATGGCAAAAGAGCACTCCTTTGATATATCGGCAAAGATCAACATGCAGAACTTTAAAGATGCGATAAACCAGGCAGAAAAAGAAGTTGTTGCCAGATACGATTTTAAAGGGATCACGGCAGATATTGACTATAATGAAAAAGCAAAGACGCTGACATTGACCAGCTCGAGCGACAATAAGCTTGAAGCGCTTGAGGATATCGTTATCGGGCGGTTGGTAAAGCGTGAACTGAGTTCGAAGGTCCTGGATGAGGCTTCTGTTGCCGATGCAAGTGGAGGAGACCGACGCAAGGTTTTCAAGATTGTTGATTATATTGAGTCAAAAGAGGCGAAAAAGATAGTCGCCGAGATCAAGACACAGAAGATGAAGGTGACAGCCACTTTGGAAGGTGATCATATCCGAGTTAAAGGGAAGAACCTTGACGATCTGCAAAAAGCGATGAAGCATATCCGCTCTATGGAGTGGGATGCTCCTTTGGTATTTGAAAACTTTAGATAAGCAGGTAGAGGATGTCAGAGACGAAGGGTAAGCGCTACAAAGCCATTGACAAGCGTCTGATCACAGAGGGGCAGCACTTGGATTTCAGCACCTATTCGACCAATGAGACAAAGACACAGATGAGTCTTTTTTTGCAAAGTGACAGTGTGGTCGATGGTGACAGCAAGGTCCGTTTGCGTGAGGTTGAGAGCCTTTTCGTTATCGATGAGGA
>JBFFSC010000153.1:0-4741 GCA_041572615.1 Sulfurimonadaceae bacterium | reverse complement strand
ACTACGGCCATCTGCAACATCGCTTTAAAGGTATCACGGATATTGTCAGCACGGAATTCAGAAAAACTTTCTGCACAGTCTCCCCCCTGCAGTAAGAATGCCTTGCCTTCAGTTACATCAGCAAACTGCTGTTTCAGTGAACGGACTTCACCTGCAAAGACAAGCGGCGGAAGTTCACGCAGCTTTTGCGTGACACGTTTTAGGTGCTCAGCATCGGTATATTCCGGTTGCTGCTTGATTGGAAAGTCTCTCCAGCTTGATGGGGTCCAGGTACTCATTGTTTTCCTCGTATTTTGTGCAGGTCTTCTTTATCTATGGCCTACAAATATAATTAGTGGCGCAAATATTATCCAAAGCTTCCTAAAATAAGGCTAATATGAGGCTAAAAGCTTACTTTATGCTAAAATACGTATAATTCTACAAAAATTTAAAGGAGCTTCCTTCGTGGACAAAGTGCAAGCTGAACAGATCATAACCTCTGCATTCAACACCTTAATAGAGAAGCTCAAAACTCAAACTGACTACAATCCTCAGCTTATCATCGATGATCTTCATCATCTGGCAAAGACCTTGAGCAGTGATACAAAACTTCCCCTTCATTTGCACACTGCAGACAAGAGCTTTGAACTGGAATATAAAGCTATCGCCGAGAAGAGTCTGGAGTCTTATGCCAATACCCATGAGTCGGTAGAACGCATCAACCAGGAACAACAACGCATTATTCAGGAATCACACGAGAATGAGAACGTCAAAGTCGATGAGATCCTTAATAACTTCAGCAGTGTCCATGGACAGGTTGAAGAACAGATGCGTCGTGCCAACGAGATCATCCAAACACTCAATAAACAAGTCGTCATGCTTGAAAATGCCTCCAACCTCGATCCTCTGACGCGTACCTTTAACCGTCGTGCCCTTGAGAACTATATCGACACCGTCTGCAATATGGAAAAAAGGCCTTTTGAAACACGTATCCTGCTGATCGATATCGATGACTTCAAACGTGTCAATGACCAATACGGACATCTCGCAGGAGACCGTGTCCTAATGTTCTTGGGAAAACTTATCTCCAACTCGCTACGAGATGGGGACAAGGTCTTCCGATTCGGGGGTGAAGAGTTCCTTGTCATCCTTAACCGGGGAAATGAAAACACCTGTGAGAAAGTATCTGAGCGTATCTTAAACGGCGTACGTACCAATACCCTTCTGTACAAACAACATCAGATCAAGATTACCTTGAGTATGGGATCGGCAGTCTTCCAGGAAGGTGACAATTTTGAATCCTTCATCGAGCGTGCCGATCAAGCACTTTACAAAGCCAAAGCAAATGGCAAAGATCAATTAGTGGCAGGATAAATGGAATTTAGTATTTTTGATTTGGTTGTGGGAAGTATCATTCTACTTCTTGGTTTAAAAGGGATTTTAAACGGTTTTTTCAAAGAACTCTTTGGTCTTATCGGAATCGTTGGCGGTATTTTTATCGGTTCACGTGTTGCTTCAAGCGTTGGTGGTGCCTTAAGCGATGCCATTTTCAAATTTGAAAGTCCCGCTGCAATCAGTTTCCTGGGCTTTCTTGTCACACTGGCCCTTTTCTGGGGAAGTATGATCGGTGCAGGTATGCTTTTTAAGAAGTTTTCGAAGATGAGCGGCCTGGGTATCATGGACAAAATATTCGGTTTCGTCTTTGGAAGCGGTAAGTTTTTCTTTATCGCTTCGGTGATCGTCTATGCCGTCTATAACTTCAAAGCCGTCAGAGAAAACTTTGACATGGAAGACAGCTTTCTGTTTCCTGCCCTTGTCGAGACAGGACGTGTCATCATGCATATCGATGGTGAAAAAGTCGCCGATGACATCAACAAAAGTATAGACAACGGCGTTGAAAAAGCAAAAGACATCATTCATGACGAGGCAACCGAAGAGGTACTCAAGGCTGCCAAGAGTGAAAAAGACGCCTTGATCGAAACGGTCAATACCAAACTCAAAGAAAGCAACATCTCACTATCGACGGAGGAAAAATGAATCAACAATCATTCACAGCACGTACGGTTGAATTTGAGACCCTTTTGGATGAGTTCAAGACCCTTTTAAAGAAAAACGGTGAGAAGTTCACGATTCAACGGGAGGTCATCCTGGAGACACTCTACAACAGTGACGAGCACCTCACACCCGAAGCGCTTCACCAGCTTATCCAGAAACAGCATCCTGAACTCAAGACGGGTATTGCCACTGTCTACCGTACCCTTTCACGGTTGGAAGACTCGGAGATGGTCACCTCATTGTCTTTCGGAGCCCAGGGCAAAAAATATGAACTTGGGGCAAAAGACCATCATGATCATATGATCTGCACCGAATGCGGCAACATCACGGAGTTTGTCGACAAAGCCATCGAGGAGCGCCAGCATAAGATCGCTGATGAGTTCGGTTTCAAGATGACTGACCATTCCATGCAGATCTACGGGCTGTGTAAAGCATGTCAAAAGTAGCCAAGAGACTTAACGTAATAAGTTTCATAATAAACCATTAATTCATAAAGAAGGAATAAGATTGCCATTTCAGAACCAATACGTTCAACAACGTATCGAAAAAGCACAAAAACTTAAAGAACTGGGTTTTAATCCCTATCGTAATGACTCTGAACGCAATACGACTGTTGCAAAGTTCATCAACGTCAACTCCGATGTCGAACAGATGGAAGAGAAACGTGCCGAGTCTCGCTCGTATATCGTCGCAGGCCGTATCAAGCTCTATCGCCTTATGGGTAAGGCGAGCTTCTTAAAGATAGAAGACGAGAGCGGTATACTGCAGGTCTATGTTGCACGTGACAACCTTCCTGAGGGTTTCTACAACGAGATCAAGAAACTTATGGAGGTCGGTGACATCATTGAAGTCGAAGGCTATCCTTTTGTGACAAACAAGGGTGAACTCTCACTGCATGTCAATAATCTTAAGATCCTGACCAAAGCCGTCTCACCACTTCCGGAAAAATATCACGGACTGACAGACAAAGAGGCACGTTATCGCCAGCGCTACCTTGATCTTATCATGAACTCGGAAGTGAAGAAGACCTTCAAAATACGCTCCAAGGTCATCTCTTTGATCCGTCACTTCTTTGAGGAAAAAGGTTTCCTTGAAGTTGAGACACCGATGATGCACCCTATTGCCGGTGGTGCAAATGCCAAGCCTTTTGTCACGCACCATAATGCCCTGGGCATCGACAGGTACCTTCGTATCGCACCGGAACTTTACCTCAAACGCCTTATCGTCGGTGGATTTGAAGCGGTCTTCGAAATCAACAGAAACTTCAGAAACGAAGGGATGGATGCTACGCATAATCCGGAGTTCACTTCGATAGAGTTCTACTGGGCTTACAAGACCTACAAAGACCTCATCGAAATCACCATCGAACTTTTCGATTACCTTTTCGAGCACCTGGATCTTCCTGAAAAACTTCCTTATGGGGATATGGAGATCGACTTTAGTAACTTTACACAGATCGGACTTGTCGAATCACTTTCGAAGATAGGTGGTGTTCCTGAAGAAATTGTTCATGACAAAGAGCAGATCATCAGCTACCTGAAAGCAAACAAGATTGATGTCAATGAAAAGATGAACCTGGGCCAACTACAGGCCGAACTCTTTGATGAATTTGTCGAAGCTAAACTGATCAACCCGACATTCATCACGGATTATCCTGTAGAGATCTCGCCGTTGGCTCGCCGTTCGGATGTCAACCCTGCGATCACAGAACGTTTTGAACTCTTCATCGCAGGTAAAGAGATCGCAAATGCCTTCTCGGAGCTTAATGATCCAGTCGACCAGTACGAACGTTTTAAAGGACAGGTCGATGCTAAAGAGTGCGGTGACGATGAAGCACATGAAATGGATGAAGACTTTATCAAAGCCCTTTCCTACGGTATGGCACCGACAGCAGGACAGGGAATCGGTATTGACAGACTTGTCATGATGCTGACCAACCAACATACGATCAGGGACGTGCTGCTTTTCCCTGCTATGAAACCGCTTAGTAAAGCAGAACAAGAATCTATGGATGAAGAAATCAATAAAAAAGAGGAAGAATAAACATGAACACAAGTAATTTACAAGCATTCGATCCGGAAGTATTCGGATACTGTGAACAAGAGTTGGAACGTCAATCGGAACACTTGGAGATGATCGCATCAGAGAACTTTACACTTCCTGCTGTCATGCAGGCAATGGGTTCGGTTTTCACGAACAAATATGCTGAAGGTTATCCGGGCAAACGCTACTATGGTGGTTGTGACTATGCTGACAAGGTAGAACAACTTGCGATTGACAGAGCATGTGAGCTTTTCAACTGTAACTATGCCAACGTACAGCCACACTCCGGTTCTCAGGCTAATGGTGCGGTTTATGCAGCACTTTTAAAAGCTGGTGAAAAGATCCTTGGCATGGACCTTTCTCATGGTGGTCACTTGACACACGGTTCCAAGCCGTCTTTTTCAGGTAAAAACTACCAGTCATTCACCTATGGTGTAGAGCTTGACGGTCGTATCAACTATGACCGTGTCATGGATATCGCAAAGATCGTTCAGCCTAAGATCATCGTCTGTGGTGCTTCTGCCTACGCTCGTGAGATCGATTTCAAAAAGTTCCGTGAGATCGCGGATGAAGTCGGAGCTATCCTTTTCGCCGATATCGCACACATTGCCGGTCTGGTATGTGCCGGTGAGCACCCAAGCCCGTTCCCGTACGCTGACGTTGT
>JBFFSC010000152.1:0-4764 GCA_041572615.1 Sulfurimonadaceae bacterium | reverse complement strand
TTGGCGTGTTCCTGAGGGGACAGCTCCTTGTAGAAGTTCTCCCTGAAGGTTTGATAGACCTGAGGTGTACTTATCTGTATATCGGGTGTTATGGTCTCAAGGTCTAAAGGTTCCTCATCAAACTTTTCTACGATCTCGCCTATACCGGAGACATTGGCAGAGGGGTAGTCATAGACAAAGAAAGGGACATCAGCACCTACAGAAGCACCGATCTTTTCCAATTCATTCAAGCTGAGGCCCAAGTCCAGAGTATTGTTACACATCTTTAAAAAACAGGCGGCATCGGAGCTTCCTCCACCCAAGCCGGCAAAAGATGGAATGTTCTTGTTGACTCTGATGGCATAACTGTCGATAAGTTTGGCCAGGGCATCGGAATTTGTGGCATCAAGCAGTGCCTTGTAGGCTTTATAGATGGTGTTTTGCTCCGTCTTGCAGCCAAATTCGCCATGCAGGACAAAACCACCGCTTTTTTTGGGTTCAAAAGAGAGCTCGTCATAAAGATGCGGCAGTTTCATAAAACGAGAAAAGATCTCATGATAGTTTCCGCGTTTACCTGTAATCTTCAAAAAGATGTTGACCTTGGCGTACGCTTTGTATTTTTTCATTTCTTCAGCTGACTCATGAGTGCTTGAAGTTGTGAGAACTGATCACTTGGCGTGGAGGCTTGCTTGTTTGCATCGGCAACGGCTTCTTTGAGCTCTTCACGCAGAATGGTGATATCAGAGGGTGCTTCAATCCCGATCTTTACGGTACCTTTTTCAATGCCCATGATCTTGACCTTGATATTATCACCGAGCCAAATAGCCTCTTCAAGCTTACGGGAAAGTATTAGCATAGATCAACCTTGTTTATTAAGTACGAAACTTTTTTATCTTTTATCTCGAGTACCGCTGCCAGCTTGTCGTCATGCAGCAGGTATATACCGTCTTTATCTGTATCAAGTGACTCGACAGATATCTTTTTGCCCAGCCAAACATCATTGATATCTCCCGAAAAATTCACACGCTGCATCGAGAGTGCATCCAGGGGAGAGATAGGATTCTCATTATTATAGCAAAAGCTTCCTTCTCTCAGCCGTTCCAATGCACTCAAGGCACCATCGACTCCAAGTTTGGAAGTGATCATCTCTCCAAGACTTCGGATGTAGGTTCCCTCACTTACGGTCGCCTCAAACGTCACAAAAGGATGGCAGTAATGGATAAGTTTGATCTCATAGATTGTAGAGCGTATTTTTTTTAGTGCAACCTCTTCACCCGCACGTGCAAGATCGTATGCCCGAACACCATCTATCTTTTTGGCACTGAAAGCCGGAGGTGTGTATTCAAGATCGCCTTTAAGGCTCTCAAGGACAGAGATGATCCTTTTCTCTTCGAAAGGCATGATGATCTTTGGATCCGTGACATGTTCAATATCCAGTGTGTCGGATTTTGCACCGAGCCATAAGGTCGCTCTGTAACTTTTTGGTGTTTTATCCAGAAAACGGAAAAAGCGGGTGAAGTTTCCAAAGGCAACAATGAGAACACCCTTTGCAAAAGGATCCAAAGTACCGGAATATCCTGCTTTTTTTACCTTGTACTTACGTTTAAGACGGCCCAAAAACTGGTTTGAACTCAGCCCTGTAGGTTTGTAGGCGACAAATATCCTATTCACAATCTTTTCCTGATCTATGCAACACTATAACCGTTCTACAAAGGAGGAAAGGATCTCTCTATGACTTCCGCCAAAGTTGATCTTGAGTTTGAAGTCTTTGCCGGCTTTACTGACGCCGAGTATGCGACCGGCTCCGAAAATCTTATGTCGGACAAGGTCACCCTTTTTGAAGGAGGTGCTTTTTTCTATGACCAAAGATCCTTCACAGAGTCCTGACTCTTTGAAGAAACGGCTTTTACTCAGTTCGGTACGCCGTCCTTTATAGAACCGGCTTGCAACATGCGACATCGTCAATTCGGATTCAGCCCGTGTAATAGCGACATAGCCCAGGCGTCTTTCTTCTTCGGTATCGCTTCCGTCGCCGATAAGCGGCAGGAAACCCTCTTCCAAACCGATGATATATACATGTTTAAACTCAAGACCCTTTGATGCATGGATACTCATGATATAGATACTTTCCCCTTCGACCTGGTCCTGTTCACTTTGCAGGGTCAGTTCGTTTAAAAACTCGTCAAGACTGGTTTCGGGGTTTTGCTTGATAAAGTCTCTGAAAAGACCATAAAACTCGTCGATATTACTGATGCGGTCATAGGCATCGGGCATGTTTTCGTAGATGGATTTTACTTTAAAGCTCTCTTCAAGAAGATCGACCAGGTCATAGCTTGCATTTTGCGCTGCATGTGCGACATCTTTGATGTCCTCAATAAGTTTTTTGACGGTGAGTGTGTTCTTCTTTTTGATCAGTGCTTCTAGCTCGGCATTTGTCGCGGTATCAATAAACTCGAAGATAGATTTTTCTGCCTGCATGGATGAGAGTTCCAGTTTGTCTATCGTCGCTTTTCCCAAACCGCGTTTTGGTTTGTTGATAATACGTTTGAGTGAGAAACTGTCGTGCACATTGGTGATGACACGGAGATAGGAGATGAGGTCCTTGATCTCGGCCCGGTCATAGAAACGGAGTCCACCGACAAGCTTATAGGGGATTCTATGTCGGGCAAGGCCTTCTTCCAATGAGCGGCTCAGTGCATTGATACGGTACAAGACAGCGATCTCATCCGCTTTGACACCGCTGTTAAGAAGTTCACTGATGGAGTTTGCAATCTTGTTTGCCTCTTCCGACTCATCATGGGATGACATCGTAGCGACCTCTTTACCTTCGCCTTTGGTCGAGATGAGTTTTTTGCCAAGACGGTTTCGATTATGTTCGATAAGGGCGTTTGCCGCATTCAAGATAGGTTCTGTTGAGCGATAGTTGTTCTCAAGCTTGACGACAAAGGTATCCTCGAAGTCTTTGTCAAACTCGATGATGTTGCGGATGTTCGCTCCGCGCCAGCCGTAGATACTCTGGTCATCATCACCGACGACGCAGAGGTTGTTATGGGATGTACACAGCTTCTTCAACAGTCTGAACTGTAGTTCATTCGTGTCCTGATATTCGTCGATCATGATGTACTGATATCTTGCACTGGTCTCTTCTGCAAGGTCTTGGTTCTCATGAAGAAGTTTGTAGGTCAGGGCAAGAAGGTCGTCAAAATCGACAAGATTGTTTTCATGCAGATGGGCTTCATACTGTTCATATATCTTGGCGATCATCTTGTAGTTTTTCAGTTCGGCTTGAGCATAGGCCTCTTCAGGTGTAAGCAGCGAGTTCTTGTAGCGTGAGATCTCGCTGGTGATCAGCGGCAGGGGAACCTCGGAATTAAACTTTTTGATAATGCGTTTTTTGTCTTCCGTATCGATGACGACAAAGTTGTTTTTTCTGCCGAGTCGGTGGATATGAAACTTCAAGAAGAGAAGACCGAACTTGTGAAAAGTACATAAAAGAGGTGGATAAGAGGTCGGCTTGATCATGGAGAGCGCACGTTCACGCATCTCCTTGGCAGCTTTATTGGTAAACGTCAATGTCAGCGTGTTAGCTGCGGGAATACCGACGACATCGAGAAGGTATGCCAAGCGGGAAGTTATCGTCTTTGTCTTTCCACTTCCTGCTCCTGCAAGAATAAGCATAGGTCCATCTATTTTCTTGACAGCTTCACGTTGTGCTTCATTTAGATCTTGAAATATATCTTCCATTTTTTACCTAAGCTTTATCATGCCTTTTATTGTTAGAAATAAAGGTGTTGAGTAATATTGTTATAGTTATATTGATTATAACAAATTTTTAATGAATTATTACAAAAGTATTGCAATATACATAATTTTGGGTTATACTTTTACTATAAAAATATCTTATGGGAATTATTAATGTTAAAAGACTTTGCAAAACTACATACCTTTTTGACGGTCATCAAAGAAAAGAGCTTTTCAAAAGCCTCTGCTAAACTCGGTATCTCACAGCCAGCGGTTACACAGCAGATCAAGTTTATTGAAGATTATCTTGACACCAAGATAGTAGAGCGCAAAAAAAACGGTATTAAACTGACGAAAGAGGGCGAGGACCTGTACCGCATAGCTGTTCGTCTTGAAAAAGCGATTGCTTCATCTGAAAAAGAACTTCTTAAGATTATCAACAAAGAGTTCACTTTTGTCCTGGGTGCTTCATTCGCTATTGGAAACTATGTCGTTCCTCCATTAATTCAGAAAATCAAAGACAAGATCGAGAATGAAGTCTACCTTCGTGTAGCCAATTCGGAAGATATTATCGATCAGATCGAAGATAAAAAGATTGATATCGGTCTGATTGAATCAGCTGTCTTTAGAGAAGGGATTGTCTACAGAGAGTGGTTGGAAGATGAACTGGTCATCTTTTCGAACCAACCTATTCCAAAACAGCTAAAACGTGAAGACATGTACAAGTTCGACTGGATATGTAGGGATGAGAACTCTCATACACGTAAGTTGACTTCAGAAGTTTTTGAAGAGATCGGTGTTGAGTGTTCAAGCTTCAATGTGATCGGTGTTGTCGGAAGTCCGACAGCGATTAAAGAATCGATCACACATGCGGACCCTCATGCACCTCGTCCTGTCGTATCTGTCATGTCCCGCCACGTTCTGGCGGATGATGTTGCAGCCGGACGTATTTACGAAGCACGTATCAAGGGTTACCGTATCATGCGCAAATTCTATATCGCATATTCTAAAGAGCGTAAACACGACGCCTTTGTCGACAATGTC
>JBFFSC010000151.1:0-4824 GCA_041572615.1 Sulfurimonadaceae bacterium | reverse complement strand
AGGAAAATGTGTCTTGCTCAAACGAGAAATTCGATTGTGTCCGATGTATAAATCAATAAACCCATTAGCCTCTCGTGCCCCACCAAGGGGATGGGAAAAGGTTAACTCGTTCTGTTTTGATTGTAGCGGAATAAAACTTAAATTTTTTCTTAAGTTAACTAAATTTAATGATATATTGCCATTTATTACGATATTTCCGTTGTTTTTTGTAATTTTTTGTATGTTTTCAGAGTTGAGTTCAAAGTCACGCTGGTAGTCAATGCCCATTATCTGCATAAAGGCCTCGATAGCTCGCAGTTGATAATATACCTTTTGTTCTGTCGTTTTTAACTCTTTACTCGTCTCGATTGCAAAAGCAGCTTTATTGTCATTGATAGCAAAGTAAGTCAAAGAGTGCTGCATCTCATTTTTTTTCTTTTTCGTTTGTGTATTTCGCACGTTAAAGCTATGATGATTCTGCAGGAGATGTTGATTCAGTTTGTTGCTGACTTTTTCAGCAATACAGCCAAGATCATCATAGCTGTTATTGTTGTCAAGTTTAAGCTGGTCGATTACACAAGTCTGCCCCCATGCTCCAGGATTAAAGATTGTGTTTTGGTACTTTTCACGAAAAAAACCATGGCCGTCATGCAGGTTTAAGATGACATCAACCTGCGGGTCTGTAATGAGTGTTTTAACCTCTTTTATAATAGGAAGGTCTGGATCGTTTTTTGATATTTTAGAGAACTTTCTGTTTAGGTCACCGTTAAGGCTTCGTCTATATTTGATGATACTTTCTTTGTTGGTGTTGGGAATAACCCAAAGACTACCTGCCTTGACGGTGTAGTGTTCAGCAAGGATTGAGGCTGCAAAATAACCTCCGGGTTCGTTGCCATGAATGCCGCCGAAGATTAATAGTGTCGGACCTTCACTCTGTCCTTCCAGTCTATAGATATCAAATTTTTCATTAGCAGACAATGAGAAGATACATACCAGGGTTAATAAGATGTATCTCATCTATTTCTCGGCTAGAATGGTAAAACTAGAAGCGTCAAGCTGAACATAGAGCTCTTTTTCACCACTAAACTGGTAGCTTGTTGATTCATACTCTTCATGAAAATTTATCAGGTAAATATCTTTTTTTCCCTGCATAGGATACGGTAAGATGTTGATGTTGCTAAAGTGGATCTGTTTATATTCGTTTTTGGAAAACACTCTCTTTTTGTAGCGTGAGAATTTCTCTTTATCAAGACCGTCGAGACGTTTAAAGCTAGGGGCATAAAAGCTCAGGTATGTATCTATATCACTCTCTTTCCATGCTTTTCGCCAGGTGTACAGTTGACTTAGTACTAGACTGAGTGTCTCTTTTTTGACTTTAGGAAAAGGAGCCTTGTCAATATAGACAAAAGCCTTTCTAAAGTCGATTTGTTCCTCTATATATTTGATGTGAGTGTTGTCAATCGCAATACACCCTTTGGTGTAGTCGTCTCTTTTTTGATTAAGAGGCAGGCCATGTACCCAGATTCCTGAACCATTCTTACCTCGTATTTTATCAAAAGAGTTAGGATAGGATGTCACAAAGGCAAGTGGTCCGTAAAAGGGGTCTACGTCATCAAGTTTTTGAGTGAGTTTGTAGATTCCGATAGGCGTTTTAAGATCGCCTTCTCTTTGCTTGTCCCCATCTACTTTTCCGACAAAGGCAGAAAAATCACTGCTGAGTGTAAATGAATTGTTGTTGTCTTTGCTATAAAGTTTCAAGGAAGTCTCATTTTTATCACAGGCCAGTAGATGGTTGATACCCTCCAGGTACCCAAAACGCGTATCAATGTGGTCAAGTCTCTCTTCCCAATAACGCTTAGATGCCAATTCAGCGTCAAAAATTTTTTCGATCGCCTGCGTTCCTTCTTGCTGGTAAAGGCTAAGAAGGTTTTCATTTGCATAAATAGGAATAAGAATAATGAGATAGATTAAAATGAAACGCATGACTCTCCTAAAATTTGTAACCGATGTCTTCAAGAAATTTTTTGTCATTTGTCCAGCCTTTTTTGACAGAGACAAAGAGGTCTAAAAATACTTTCTTTCCAATAAGGTTCTCGATCTGTTTTCGGGCATCTTTACCAATACGTTTGATGGCAGATCCTCCCTTTCCGATAATGATCCCTTTCTGGGTCTGTTTTTCAACAATGATGGTTGCGCGTATTTTTTCGATATCGGAGAGTTCTTCTATTTTATCAATCAAGACATCTGATTCATACGGGATCTCTTCACTGATATTGTCAAAAATAGCTTCACGAATGAACTCTTTATAAATATCACGGAGCATTTCGGTTGTCAAGTCATCCGGGTCGTAAAGATAAGGTGATTCGGGAAGATGTTTTGCGATTTCATCCAGTACCTGGTCAAAGCCAATGCCCCCTTTGGCTACAGATACCGGAATGATCGCCAGGAAATTGTCCTGAAGTGCCTGATATTCCTGAATTTTTTTGAGTATTTTTTCATTGCTGACATGGTCAATCTTGCTTAATAAAACGATATGCGGACGTTTGGTCAGTTTTAAAAACTTTTCATAATCTTCAGTAGAGTCAGTGACCGGGGCAAGAAAGAGTGTCAGGTCGCAGTCACCAATAGCTTTGAGTGCCTCTTCCATCATAAACTGGTTGAGCATCTTCTCTTTTTCATGCAGACCAGGGGTGTCTACAAAGATGATCTGGTTGTTTTTATGCATGACGATGGCATTGACACGTTTACGTGTGGCATTTGCCTTTTGTGAAACCATAGAGATCTTCTCACCAAGCAGGGCGTTCATCAATGTACTTTTACCTGCATTGGGACGTCCGACTATGGCGACGAAACCTGCTTTAGTTGCTTCAGTAGAACCTGTCTTAGTGCTGCTCATTGCAATCCTTATAAAATATATCTGGCGATATCTTCATCTTCGATGAGCATATCCAGTTTTTCATGCACAAGTTCTTTTGTGATGATAATCTTTTCACCGGCTTTTTCATCGGCATCGAAACTGATATCTTCAATAACTTTCTCGATTACCGTATGAAGGCGTCTTGCCCCGATGTCTTCAGTCTTTTCATTTGCTGTATGGGAGAGTTTTGCCAGCGCTTTGATCGCCTCGTCGTCAAAACTAAGCTCGACACCTTCGACTTTTAACAAAGCCTCATGTTGACGAAGCAGGGAATCCTTGGTCTGTGTCAATATTTGATACAGGGCTTCCTCAGTCATAGGATTGAGCTCAACCCTTAAGGGAAAACGGCCCTGCAGTTCAGGGATCAGATCACTTGGCTTACTGACGTGGAAAGCACCGGCGGCGATGAAAAGAATATGATCTGTTTTTATCTGTCCAAACTTGGTCGTGACATCAGAGCCTTCGACAATCGGCAGGAGATCTCTTTGTACACCTTCTTTACTAGGGTCACTGCGCCCATCATTTTTTGCACCGACAGCAATTTTGTCGATTTCGTCTAAAAAGATGATCCCACCGGTTTCTGCACGCTTCAGGGCCTCTTTTTGGATTGTGTTCATATCCAAAAGTTTATCGCCTGCTTCAGCCTTTAAGATATGTTTCGCATCAAAGACAGAGACCTCTTTTTTAAGCTCCTCTTTGTTCAACCCTGAAAACATCTGTGAAAAAGATTCCTGAACCCTGGCCATCTCCGGAGGCATGTTTGTATCATTGAAGTCTATCGTTGTCTTCGGCATCTCGATCTCAATGATCTTCTCATCCATGTCACCATTGATGACACGTTCTCTCATTCTTGCCCGAGAGTTCTTATACTCCTCTTTTTTATCAGCACTTGCCATGAGTGGAAGAGGGGGTAAAAGCTTGTCGACAATCTTGTCCAGAACATAGTTCCCGATCTGTTCGATATTTTTTTCCTGATGCTCTTTTTTGACAATACCGATAGACGTCATGACCAGGTCACGGACCATCGATTCGACATCCCGACCGACAAAACCGACTTCGGTGTATTTACTTGCTTCCACTTTGATAAAAGGCAGGTTCATAAGTTTAGCCAGACGCCGTGCAATTTCTGTCTTACCGACACCTGTCGAGCCGATCATCAGGATGTTTTTTGGCATAACTTCATCCTGCAGGCTCTCATCCAGCTGCATACGGCGATAACGTGTGCGAAGTGCAATGGCTATAGTCTTTTTAGCATCATCTTGACCGATGACATATTCATCCAGATAAGCAACGGTTTCTTTGGGGGTCATGTTCATTTGTTGTCCAGGGAAAGAAGTTTGATATTGTTATTGGTGTAGATACAAAGTTCTGAAGCGATCTGCAAAGACTCTTTGACCAGGGCTTCTTCATCCATATCGGCGTGGCGCTTTAGTGCACGGGCCGCGGATATGGCAAAATTACCACCGCTTCCGATTGAAGCGATCTCACCGTCTTCAGGCTCGACGACATCACCGTTACCTGTAAGGATATAGATATGTTCTTGGTTCAAAACGATCATCATCGCTTCAAGACGACGCAGTACTTTGTCTTTTCGCCAGGCTTTGGAAAAGTCGATGACAGCCTTGATCAGATCACCTTTGCGTTCACCTAAAAACCCTTCAAACATATCAAAGAGGTTGAATGCATCGGCTGTCGAACCGGCAAACCCAGCCAGAATTTCTCCCTTGTATAGGGTACGGATCTTGGTTGCATTGTTCTTTAAGACAGAATCACCGAAAGTGACTTGCCCGTCACCGCCGATTACTGCTTTGTTTTTGCCTTTATAAGCCAGTATGGTAGTTGCATCAAACATCTATAGCCTTCTGCTCTTTATTCGCTGACAATATTGATTTTCATCATGGCATGTAGTCCATGACCAAGCTTAAGGT
>JBFFSC010000150.1:0-4828 GCA_041572615.1 Sulfurimonadaceae bacterium | reverse complement strand
TGATTTCGGGCGCAGACGGTTTTTTAACGGTGTCGCGAAGAACCCGCATGCGGGCATCGACCTTTCCGGAAGAACGGGTGATAAGATCAGAGCACCTTTGGCTGGGACATTGATCGTACTTGGTGATCTGTTTTATAATGGAAAGATGGTACTGATCGATCATGGAGGAGGGCTGATAACAGCGTATTCTCACCTTTCAAAGGTCCTTAAACCCGATGATAGCTGGGTGAAGCAGGGGGAGTATATCGCGGAAGTCGGTTCGACAGGACGGGTGACAGGACCACATCTGCACTGGAGTGTCTATCTCAATGGTGAACCGGTCAACCCTGACCTGTTTTTGGAAGCCTCCATCCCTTAAAATAAGCGACCAGACGTACGGATATAGCAAAAATAGCTATTGAAAAGATAGAGACCTCATTTAAAAAGTCCAATTGATGGCATATTACCAGTAATAAGGCAATAAGTAGTGCGATGGAGCCGTAAAAGTCACTGATGAGAACGGCAGGGACCTGATTGATGAGGATGTCCCGTGTCAAACCTCCTCCAACAGCTGTCAAGAAACTCAAGATGATGACACCAAAGATATTAAGACCTGCATCTAAAGCCAGCAGGGCACCTGTAATACTGAAGGCTACCAGACCGATAGTGTCTGAGATGACAAAGAACAGTTTTCGCTCAAGTTCTTCTTTTTTATAGAGTTGGAAGATAAAAGAGAGTGTCAGGACAACCAGGACAGTTGTCGCAGGATAATACTCTCTAAAAGTGAAGGGGGTTGTATCCAAGATCACATCACGCACAATTCCACCACCTAAAGCTGTTAAAAAAGAGGAGATCAAAACGCCTAAAAGGTCCAGTTGATTGCGTACGGCTACAAGGTAGCCACTGATTGCAAATGCGATAATACCGATGATGTCGGCGATGAAAAATAGATCCATTAATCGATTCTGTACTCTTCTTTGAATGCGACGTAGCGCTGTGCCGATGCGTAAAGCTCCTTGACTTCCTCGTCATTGAGTTCTCGTACGACCTTGGCTGGGCTTCCCATGATCAAAGAACGTGGAGGAAACACCTTGTTCTTGGTCACCAGTGCACCCGCACCGACAATAGACTCTTTACCGATGACTGCCCCGTCTAAAATCGTTGCACTCATACCGATCAGACAGGCATCTTCTATGGTACAGCCATGGAGCATGACGCGATGGCCGACGGTCACATCATTACCGATGACTGTCGGATTACCGTCACTCATGTCTTCGTTTTTATAATGCGTGACATGGATCATTGAGAGATCTTGGATATTCGTCCTGTCGCCAATAGTGATGTAATGCACATCACCGCGTACGACACAGCCAAACCAGATGGAGACATCGCTTCCCATCGTGACATTACCCACGACATCTGATGAAGGAGCTATCCATGCCTTCTCTCCCAGAATAGGGGTCCATTGCTTAAATGTGTGAATCATAATCAGCTCTCTTTGAAGAGACGTGTTGAGAGCTGCTGGACATAATTTGGGGTCTCTTTTTTAAAGGCTTTGTGGACTTTTTGGGCATGGGTCTCAATCAGTTTTTGATTGTTTAGGATCATGTTCTTATCCGTAGGGACCTTCACATAACCGCCATCACTTTTCAATTCATAAGCCAGGACATTGTCTTTACATTGAAGTTGCAGGATCTGCAGAAGTTTTGCAGCGATCTGTTCATTCGAGATCCCGGTAAGGAGTTCGATACGGCGTAGAAGATTACGCGGCATCCAGTCGGCACTTGACATGTAAATCTTCGGTGTAGCATGTTTGAAATAGAAGATACGGGCATGCTCGAGATATTTTCCGATGATCGAGACGACGCGGATGTTCTCGCTAAGACCTTCGATACCTGGACGTAGACAACATATACCCCTGACGATCAGTTCTATTTTGACACCGGCCTGGGAAGCTTTATAAAGAGCACGGATAACATCTTCATCGACCAGTGAATTGACTTTGACGATGATGTGACCTTCGCTTTTCATCTTCATCTCGTTTTGGATCATTGAGAGGATCTTGGGCTTCATCTGTGTCGGTGCCATATATAAGGTGTTGAGTTTACCTTTTTTGGAGAAGCCAGTGAGGAAGTGAAAGAAACGGGTCACATCATTGGTAATCGCTTCATCTGAAGTCAGGTAAGATATATCGGTGTAGATCTTTGCCGTGGTTGCATTGTAATTCCCTGTTCCGATATGTGCATATTGCTTAAGTGTGTCACCCACACGTTTAGTCACCAGTGCAGCTTTGGCATGGACTTTAAAGCCGGTGATTCCAAAAATGACATGGGCACCGGACTGTTCAAGCTGTTTTGCCCAGATAAGATTGTTCTCTTCATCAAAACGTGCTTTGAGTTCAACCATAACAGTAACCTGCTTGCCGGATTCTGCAGCAGCAGTAAGGGCATTGACGATAGGTGAGTTGGCACCTGCACGGTAGAGAGTCATACGGATGGCGAAGACATCGGGGTCTTTGGCCGCTTGCTGAATGAGTTTTGTTATCGGATCGAAACTTTCATAAGGATGATAAAGAGCGACATCCTGCTTGTCCAGAACAGAAAAGATGTTCTCATTACTGTCAAAAGGTGGAAGGTTTCTCGGCTTATAGCTTGGAAGGGTCAGGTGGGCAAGTTTTTTGTTTGAGACGATCTGCCATAGACTGCCAAGGTTCAGCCAGGTACTGAAGTAGTAGATATCCTCTTTGAAGACATTGGTATGACGGTTGAAAAAGTTAATAAGGTCCTCATCTGCATTAGCCCCGAGTTCAAGTCTGACCATCTCACCTTTTTTACGAAGACGAAGACCCTCTTCAAGGATCTCCATAAAGTCATCTGCCTCTTCTTCTTCGATAGTGATATCGGCATTCCTTGTGACACGAAAAGAAGAGTACTTATTGAGTGTGAAGCCAGGGAAAAGTTCACTGATATGCTCGGCAACGACCGTTTCGATAGGTACGTAAGTCCCGCTGTCAAGTTCGATAAAGCGTGGAAGCATTCGAGGTACACGCACCAGACCATAACGCATCTCATTCGTATCAGTGTCCGTGAGTTGAACGATCACACCGAAACTGAGATTGTTCAGGTGCGGGAAAGGGTGTGTCGCATCAACTGCAATCGGAATAATCACAGGGTAGATATGGCTGGCAAAGTACTCATCAAGCTCGCGTTTTTCTTTGACACTGACATCTTGATATTCCCTGACAAAGGTGTTTTCTTTCTCCAGTTCTTTGAAGATGTTGATTAGTGTATATTCAACGACCTCTTTTTCCTGATGCAGGTATTTACGAATCTCACGAAGCTGTTGAAGGGGTGTCAGACGTTCTGCTCCCGAGACGATGACACCAGCAGTGAAAAGCTTTTTAAGTCCTGCGACACGGATCATATAAAACTCATCAAGGTTCGTACCATAGATAGCCAAGAATTTCAAACGTTCGAGTAAAGGACGGGATTCGTCTTGTGCCTGATGCAGTACTCTTGTATTGAATTGAAGCCAGGAGAGCTCACGGTTGATATAATATTTTGGATCTTTCAGATTGTTTATCATTGGTCATTCCATTGGATAATAATAAATTTTAGAAGCATTTATTTAGTTTGAATTGTTTTATTATAGCAAAAGATTATTTTACTTGGATTTAGAGATTAGAGTTTTTTGATTTTAGCGATCTCATCTCTTAATCGGGCAGCTTCTTCAAACTCAAGCATCTTTGCCGCTTGCTTCATTTTGGCATTGAGCTCATCGAGGAGTTTTTTACGTTCACGTGCAGGCATTTTTTCGGCTTTTTTACTTTTATTGTATAGTTCACCGACATCTTCAAGTTTAAGATTCTCATCGAGTTTTCTGATAACAGTCTTTGGGGTGATCCCATGCTCTTTATTAAACTTGTCTTGAAGTTTCCGGCGTGCAATGGTTGTATCCATTGCTTTTCGCATTGATTTGGTGATCTTGTTTGCATAAAGGATGACTCTTCCTTCAGCATTCCTCGCAGCCCGTCCCATTGTCTGTATCAGGGCTGTTTCAGAACGTAAAAAGCCCTCTTTGTCGGCATCTAAGATGGCGATAAGACTGACTTCGGGAAGATCAAGCCCCTCTCTGAGCAGATTGATTCCGATGAGTACATCAAACTCTCCCAAACGCAGACCGCGAATAATCTGGTTTCTCTCAATCGCATCGATATCGGAATGCATGTATTGAACTTTTATACCCAAGTCAGCAAGATACTTTGTCAGTGCTTCAGACATTTTTTTAGTCAGTGTCGTTACCAAGACACGTTCGTTCTTTGCAATAATCTTTTTGATCTCATCATGGAGGTCTTCGACCTGGTTATCAGAAGACTTGACCTCGATGAGAGGATCAAGCAGGCCGGTAGGGCGTATGATCTGATGGGCAACGGCTGAAGAAAGCTTTAGTTCTGTTTCATTAGGCGTAGCAGAGACAAACAGGTAATGGGGTGCCTTGTTGATAAACTCATCATAGGTAAAAGGTCTGTTGTCTAAGGCAGAAGGAAGTCTGAACCCATAATCAACAAGGACCTCCTTCCGGGAGCGGTCTCCTGCATACATCCCGCCGAACTGGGGAAGCGAGACGTGAGACTCATCGACAATGACAAGATACTCTTTGTGTCGCTGGGCAAAATAGTCTAAAAGGGTAAAGGGTGCTTCACCGGGCTTTTTATCAGTGAGATGACGGGAGTAGTTTTCAATTCCTTTACACATCCCCGTGGCTTCAAGCATCTCAAGGTCAAATTCTGTACGTTGTTTGATCCGTTGGTATTCAACGGCTTTCTCTTCTTTTGAAAAATAGTTCAGCC